>JAUVSF010000294.1 GCA_030597245.1 Acidobacteriota bacterium | reverse complement strand
GACCAGCTTGGAGGCATGATTGTTGCGATTGCGGAGATGAAGAACGCCCTGAACCTCGACCAGAAGGATCAGATTCAACTCGACCTTTTCCCGACGCCGAAGACGCTGTTCGAATTGCTGGCAAGTGGCAAATTACTTGAAATCGGGCTGCCGCCGCTGTTACGTGACCTCATGGCTAAGGAGCTGCGCATCCTGGAAACTCCCGGGGTCTGGATGCTCGCGCCGGATATCAGGATTCACTGAAGCAAAAATCGACGACCATCGACTGGGCCCCTTCCTTCTTGTGTCTTACGCCTTAGCGTGAGGGAAATACACTTCACGCAAAGCTCGCTAGGTTCGCCAAGGGTTTTGACTGCGTTGACAAGGTGGGCATCGGAAAACCTATTACTCTCTTTGCGTTCTCTGCGCCTTGGCGTCATGTTCAACAGCGAGGATGCGTCGGACCGATTCTTTCTATTTCGCCGTTCTTCATGACAACCATTCGCTTTCCAATTTCCGCAGCTTCACGTTCATCGTGGGTGACATAGATGAGGGTGAATCCGATCTCCCTATGAAGCTTGAGAATCTCTCTTTGGATGCGAGTCTTCAGTTGCAGATCCAAGCTGGAAAGAGGTTCGTCCATGAGCAGGGCTTTGGGGCGGAGAACCAGCGCCCTTCCCAATGCCACCCGTTGCTGCTGACCACCGGAAAGCCGTCCGGGTCTAACCTGTGCATATCCCTCCATCTGAGTCAGCCTGAGGGTTTCTCTGATTCGTCGCTCTCTCGATTCAGGCTTTATCCCCTGAGCCTTTAATCCAAACTCCAGATTGTCTCGGACGGTCATATGTGGCCAAAGAGCGAGGTCTTGAAAAACCATCCCCAGGTTCCGATCGCGGGGCTCCTTCAAGCTCGTTCCATCCGAAGCCACAAGCTCTGTATTGATTAGGATATCTCCCTTCTCTGGTGTTATGAACCCCGCCAATAATCGGAGCAGTGTGGTCTTGCCGCATCCAGAAGGGCCCAGAATGACGAGTCTTTCGTTCTCTTGAATGGCAAGTGAGATATTTCTGATGACCGGTTTCTGGTCATAAAATTTCCAGACTGAGCGGAATTCAACGATATTCAAGACTCTTGCCTTTTCAACCGAATAACGACAGCCAATAAGCTCAGTGGCAGGAGTGTGCATAGAATCAGGATGATGCAGAGAGCGGCAATGAGATCAGGGGGGCCGTTGGCCATGAGTGAAAAGATCCGCACTGGCAGTGTGTCTCGACCCGGGGGATAAACCATCATTGTGATTCCAGTGTCTCGCAGGCAGAAGATGTAGCATACCAGCCAAGCACCAGCCAAGCCGCGCTTGGCTAAAGGTGCAATAATCAGTGCCACTTGGCGCAACCATCCTGCGCCAGAGATCTCAGCCGCTTCCTCCATGGACACGGGGATCTGCGACAGGGTAGACACCGTGATACGGCTGCTCAGTGCCGTATATTGAGCAATGTAGCCTAAGAGAATGATTGCGGGCGTTGCGTAGATGAAAGTGGTCGAGGGTTGATTCCACAGACTGATCAGCCCAATCCCAATCACCGTACTTGGCATCGCAAACAGAACCACTGTCAAAGTATCGACGCTTCTGCAGATCCCTAAGGCCCGGGAATGGATCAAATAGCCCGTGGCGAAGCCTAGCAAGACTAACAATGAAGCTCCCATGGCGGCATAGAGAAGACTGCGCAGCAGACTGTCACCCGCTCTCCAGATAGCCTCAGTGTAGGCTGCCTGAGAGGCCGACTGGACCAAAAGGGCGGACAGAGGAAGAAGTACAAGAACGATACAAAACAGGCTCACCGTTAGAAAGACTACATTCCTCAAACGTCCGAGTCTGATTTGCAGGGCTGCACCTGAGGCGGGTCGCAGTTGGTAGGTCTTCTCTCTCAGGAAGTTGGCTTCCAACAGGAGAACCAAACAGGTAATCAGCGCCAATGGTACTGCGGCGGCGGCGGCGGCACCATAATCAAAAAAGGCTGAGAATTGTGTGAAGGCCTCAACTGGAAAAACATTATAACGAAGGAACATTGGAACCCCAAATTCGCCCAAGGAGAGCAAAAAGACCAGCAGCGAAGCTAGGAAGATCCCCGACCTGGCCAGGGGCACAGTGACCCCCTTCAAGACACCAAACCAGTTAGAAGAAAGCCTGGCCGCTTCCTCCAGGTGGGGATTGACCGTTTTCAGAAAGGTGATCGTCAGGATCATGACGACTGGCAGAAAGGTGGAAGAAAGAACGAGAACACAGCCGGGAAGACCGAATAACCAGGAGGAAGTAGTGGCTGCCAGAGACGGATAGGACTTCGACAGCAGTCCGTTTCTGCCCAAGACATCGAACCATGAAACAGCCGTGACATAGGGAGGAATCAACAGCGGGATGGTGAAAAGGAAAATGAATGTTCTGCGAAGCGGAAGGTCACTTTTTCCTAACAAGATTCCCAGCGGAAGCCCGACCAGAGTTGTTCCCAGTGTTGTCAACGAAGCGAGGATGAGACTATTCCCAAGTAAGCTCCATTGTCGGCTTGAAGTTACTATTTGCGCATAAAATGAAAGGTTGAACTGACCATCCACCACCACGCTTTGCAGGAACATTGTCAGTAGTGGTACTAATCCTGCTACTGCCAGGATGACTACGGCAATCCAAAGCACAGCGAGCCTGACCGTCAATAGCCTACCCACTCCTTAAGAAAAGGCATAATCTCTTGCATTCTGCCGGCCACTTCGGCGTAATCGACTTGCATTGTCTTAATGTTTTCAATGGGGGGCATCTCCGGGGGTGGTTCAACCCCCGCGTGTAGTGGAATCTGGGCTGCGTCCGAGAGGGCCAACCTGCGTTCAGTTTCCTTAGAGAGCAGGTAATCGATCAGCCTCTTCCCGTTTTCAGGATTGGGCCCCCCTTTTATCAACACAACTGCATTAGGTAGAACCAGACAGCCAATCTGATCCTCGCTTTGATCAGGAAGGACCATCCTTATGGGGCTCCCCCGTCGCATTCGACTGACTGCGTCGTCACTGTCCACCAGACTAAATGCAAATTCACCTGCGGCGACAAGATCAGCACTTTCTCCGTTGCTGCTTGACAGTCTGACTTCGTTCTGCTTCAGTTCTTGCAAGAATGCCTTCGCACGCTCGCCACCCCACGAAGTAAAGAGGGCAGCTAGAGCTGTCGTGGTCGTTCCAAACAGAGGATTGGCGATAACGCCCTGGCCTCTCCAATGTGGGTCGGTAAAGGCCTGGATCGAGTCTGGAGGTATCTCAACTTTCTGATGGACAACCAAAACCCTGGTTCGGGCCGAAAAGCCCGTCCAGTGCCCTTGAGGATCCTTGAAGATGTCCGGAATTCCAGCTGCACTTAACGAAACGTAAGGTGTGCTGATACCCTGTTGTTTCAAGATCTCGGCTCGGATTGGTTCATTGGCCCAGAACACATCTGCTTGTGGGTTGTTCTTCTCGGCAACTAAGCGATTCAAGACACCGGTACTCTTGGTTTCCTCCGTGTCAAAGACAGCATTCACCTTGATGCCCGTCTCTGTTTCAAACTCACGGAGAATCGGTTCCGAGAACACCTGGTCTTCACTCACATAGGCGACAACCTGCCCTCTGTCCGATTCAGGGCGAGCGCAATGAGCGCAAAGGACAATCAAGACCAAAATCAGCGCAGCAAGCCGGCCACACTGCGGGTTGCTTCCTGAAGGGTTGCTCTTCCCCGGGTTGCTGTAAAACTCGTTATTCTTCATGACGTACTCAAAAAATGAATTGCATTCCAATATAGGCCAAAAGATCAGGCCCCCCTTGCTCTGAACCCCGGAGACTGCGTCCCACACTGGCCAGAAGAGTCAGGAAGCGGGCTAAATTAGTTCGATTGCCAACGGTAAAGACCAGTTCGCTACCGCTTAGGTCGCGCAGCGCAGCGCCACGGATCTCCCCGATCAACTCAAAGCGGGGGAATTCATGTCCCAGGGCTACTCCGTAAACCCATACATCCTCGGTGTGGTGAAAGGCCGCGTAACCCACTTCCAGATTAACGGCGAGAGGACCGAGATTCTTTGCGATCTGAAGTGGAATTAGGAACTCAAAACCTTCCTCAGACAACCCCTTTTCAACAGCACAAGAGTTACTGAAAGAGAATTGCGGATAGACGGAAACCGCGGCTCCTGCGGAGTCGTCCTCGAGGAAACGCCATTTGACACCGACCTTTGGGTTACCCAGTCCCGAGCGAAAGGAGTCCGGTGAGTTCTCCAACAGCAGCCAGGGAACCTCGAACTTCAACTGTACGTTTTCGCCATAACCGTAATTGAGGTCCAGAAGAGGGGCTTCGTAAAGCCTTTGCTTCCGAATTTGCAAAATGGTCAGAGCGATGTTGATTTCCCAAACACCGTCACCCGGAGTCCCGGGATCATCGGTCAGAAGCGGTGGCCCACCCTGTGCTGCCGCCGGCTTCGAAGTGATTCCTCCTACGAGAAGAAGCGTCATTATGAAAGTGCTACTCAGTAGAGCGTGTCTCATTAACGTCCCCACCCTCACCTATAAGAGTTCCACCCTACCTCAACACCTGTTTTCTGAGAATGGGTCAGGGCAAAGGTCCTCGCTGACTTTCATTTATCCTGGATTCTTAAATCGTCAAAAGACGAGGCAGCATCTGCCTTTGTCCACACCCCGACTCCTCCGACTCCGGGAAATGTCGAATCACTCAGTTCCAATAGCTTCTCACCATTCAGGTACGCAAGAATCTGATCTCCCTGGTGGTGAACAGTAATCGTATGCCACTGATCAGCCGGGAGCTTTGCGGTGGCGCTGCCGAGTTGCACCCGCCTACTCTCTTTGACGTAGTAAACACGAAAGTTGTCTTCCAGTGGATTCCAGCGAGCGATGTAGTAGTTGTCTTTGTCCTGCACTCTCCAAATCGGCCCTCCACCCCGATCGACACTGCCTTCCCTCGCCTTGACTTTCACTTCCACAATGCCATTTTGGAAGGAGCTCTGATTGGTCCAACATAGATTAAAGGTGCCACGATTGTAATCATTGATCTCCAGTGCCAGCACCTTGTCGGCTGATGGGGCGGTGGCATCTTTTTGTACGGACCAGTCTGCATGTCTTCCCTTTGGGTGGGTAGCTTCAACCTTCCACCCGGCCGGTAAGCCCCCTACTTCCACGTCGTCGAAGGTAATTTCTGTGATCTGCGAGGTTGGTGAGCCCGTCTGCTCAAGTTCGGCTTCAGGACCTCGTGCCGAGTGACTGATGCTCGCCTCACCGGTCGAGGTATCACACGCGATCATCGAAGCTGCCAAGAAAACAGCTAATAACAAACTCGATTGATTCATCGTACTGCTCCTTTCAAACGACTTAGACCCCTATTGAGCCGGCTACAGGTAAGACAATTCGAAAAGTGCTTCCTCGGGCTCGCCGGAACGTTCTTTCTCGACACGACAACGAACGGTCGAAGATCTTGTGATCGTGTTCCCGAGCGATTCCAGACCCTTCATCCATGATCTCGATAGCTACCTTTCCATTTGGCACACGTCTCACCACCAGCCAGATCTGACCCTTGGATGGAGTATACTTTATGACAATTCCTCAACGCCAGGCGGAGAGTCCAGAAGTCGATATAGGCAGTGCTTTTCTCGTGCAAATCGGCATGAACCGGCGGCGGCCGGACGCCGGTGGAGTGATCCAATGGGGTGTCAATCCGGAGGGGAGTTATGACCGGCACACTCCGGTCCTGAGCATCACGCGCCATGACTCTCCACGCCGGCCTGTTTTGGTCGGCCATGCCTGCCACCCGACCAGCATGGGTCAGATTGAAAAATGCTCTCCAGGTTATCCGGGAGCAATGCGGGAGAAAGTCGAAGCGAGTCTGAAGGATTGCCGTGCCCTGTTCGTCACGGGCTGTGGTAGCGATGCCAAGGTCGTGTACCAGGACGCGCATCCCGGCGAGTGCGTTTTTGCCAACGCCCCCGCGCAAAGCCGCGCAGGTGGGATCAAGCTGGCCGATGCGGTCCTGCACCATCTTGACAGGAAAGAGCAGGAAAGGGGACAGACTGATTCTCCAGGAAGGCAGGAAAGGGACAGGCTGATTCTCGCCTTAGGCTGTTCGATGGTGTCCGGTTCAGTTCAATCAACCCAATATGGGTTGTTTCCAGTGCTCAGCTTTGGTCGGAGAGTGTCTTTTGCCCGCCAGAAAGGCTAAGGGTGGTTTAGATCGAGGGGGTGTCCTGGATTTCCGACACAGATCGACCTGAAGGGGTGTGGAACCGGTTTGGGGGGAGAGTTACCGACTCGGTTAAACTCGCTTATCCGGGCGAGAAG
>JAUVSF010000679.1 GCA_030597245.1 Acidobacteriota bacterium | reverse complement strand
TTGACATTTGCCATTTGTCATTTGTCACTTGTGATGGCTGTGACAAAGAGGCGTTCCTTTCCCGATTTATGCTTACTCATGGTATATTAAGAGGCTAGTAGTGAGGAAGAACTGTGCACTCTGATCGGTCAAATCTGAAAAGTACCTCTCGACAGGCTGCCGGAAAAGTGTTCAGGTATGCTCTGGCTACTATACTCCTGCTGTCTCTCCCGACCTTTAGCTATTTTGTGCCGAAGTCCAGGGAGAGTTCCGAGCAGCGCGCCGGTGGTTTCGAACCGGGAAAGGATTTGCGCAGCTCAAGTCCTCAACCTACTTATCGGAGATCGGTGCCGTCTGGGTTTTACGGGACGCGGGGTTTTTCGAACCGATCCTCCCGCCGGCTTGTGAAAAGGCCCCGCCCCCGACAACGGTCTGCACAGCGCACCGCTGCCCGGCGCGGGCGCCGGACGGCTGCCACAGCTCAGGTGGCGGCAGCCACGAGTCCCGATAAAGGACAGGTAGAGAAGGCGGCGACCAAGGACCGGACAGAAGGTGAAACAGAGGGGGTGACTTCCGATTCTCTGGCCAGTGACTTCTATGACGATTTGAGTGGGCTCGAGGGAGGTTACCACCAGGCTCAGACCAACCTGTTTCCAAGGGGCGGTTACGGTGGAGGTGGATTTGGGGGCAATCCTTTTCAAGAAGCACTCGGCGATGATGATCCCCAGGGCGGAGATGATGGCCCTACGGGGGAGGGGGACGGAGACCCTGGAGGCTCCGATCCAACGGGCACTCCCGTTGATTCTGAACCACCGGCCCCAACACCAGCGGGAGACGACTCGCCCGCTTCCCAATTCTCATTCCTCATGCTTTACGACGGAGGGGGGACAGAAGGAGTCCAGGTGTCCCGTGCTCATCACCATGGCGACGGAAATTTCACTTTGGAGAACGGGGAGAGGCTGAGTCTTTTTTCCGGCTTCTTGAATACGTCATCGCCTGTACTAACCCTTGGACCGGGAAAGGCAGTTATGACAGGCGACATGAACCGTGATGGCCTGGCCGATGCCTTTGGGGTTTCGTGGGGGCATTTTGGGACCGCGCTGCAAAGCTTGCTGGGTCGTGGTTCTGGCGGTTGGCAGGAGCATTTCAAGTTCTTTTGGCCTTACCAGGTGGCCCAGAGTTTTGCCCTCTACGATTTCGATTCCGATGGTGACAGCGAGCTTGTCGCTGTTTTCTCCGACAGCGGTAACCTGTTCATCTACCAAATAACCGAGCAGGGGCTGGAATACGACCGTGAGGTAGTTGTACCTTTCAATGCAGCCTGGGTCGTAAAGACGCATGATTCTGGAGTTGTCGAGGCCGATTACCTTGAGGTTTTCGACTCATCGCTTGGCATCTCTGTAACCTTCAGTTCTCGTTTCCCGGGCATCTATTCTCACGCCAGGGCACCTACCTACGTGTCTTCCGTGCAGGTCGATTTGGATTCGGTGCCGGGCTTCGGAGTGCAGAGTTTCCAGGTTCTGAGGTACAGAGATCGCGCCCTTCTCTTTGAAACGACGGGGAACTTCACGACACAACTCGGCAGTTTTGCGAGATTCCCGCGATTCCCCAGCGTGATCGTTGGAGACTTCCAGGAACTTGGCACCCGGCAGCTGATCATGGTCCCTTGAAAACGCAACTTTCGGGTGATCCGAGCATCTAAGGCTTGTGGAATTCACCGAGCCTGGGACTTCGTTAAGGAGCAGTTGCTCGCATCAATTTGGTTGAAAACTAGTGCTCATTATGATTGTTAAGAGATCAATTCTGCCGATTGTAGGATTGTTGGGTTTAATCCTTGGAGCTAATGCCTTTGCTCAGCCTCAGGGGTTTGGTACGGATCCTGTGGTGTTTGCCCAGGGCGAACTGACTACTGCCCATCGCGCGGTATTTGCTCAATTCCTGGCGGTGATCCCGAACGAGGATCCTGCCCTTAGTGTCAACAGTGCCATGTCCATCAGCAATGTGTGCGCGGCACCGGATGCTCTGTCACCCTTTCTGGGCAGAGAGCCGACCGAGGGAAGGGTCGCCCTGTATCTGTACGACATGTCTGGAAACTTGACGACCTTTGTCACAGACTCGGACATAGTCGGCAAATGTCTGAATCCCGATGGGACTCTGAAACCTGGGCAGACTTGGACGGTGAATCTCAGTGAGATTCTTGCTGCTGCAACCGGCAGCAAGACGAAGGATTTTGGAGGTGACGGCTGGGTGTTGTCGGAGTGCGATTGTCTGGGGGGAACGTACAGTAATACGATCTACGGCCTCGGGTTCACTCAGAACTTCGAGATGCTCCCGGCGATGGGGCAGGGTGGATTCTTCGGCGGATTAATGATCCCCCAGCCCCAACCCTGACGGGAAGAGATTCACCACCAAGACACCAAGGACACCAAGGGAACAACCTAAACCTTTGATTCTTGGTGCTCTTGGTGTCTTGGCGGTTTGAATTAGCTTGGCCGCCTGCTATCTCCTGTCCACCGATCTATTCTCAATGACGGGTCCTTCAGTCAATCCTTGAAAATAACCTCCTGTCCAGTGGACGAGTGCTGAAAAAATAAGAGGAGCGTGGATTAGTGCAAACACTCCAGCGCTCCGGTCAGCCCGAAACACCCGGAAGATGATGGCAGGCGTTCTATAAAAAGGCAGCAGAA
>JAUVSF010000672.1 GCA_030597245.1 Acidobacteriota bacterium | reverse complement strand
GTGATCGAACTGGGACCATGGATCTCTGGGCGTATCAGATTGCCGAAGGAAGATCCAAGGGTTCGCCCAAGCTCATTAAGCGCGATATCGGTCAAGGTATACCGCAGGGCTTCACGCGGGATAATATCTTCTACTACGGCGTGAAAACAGGCATGAACGACGTTTACCTCACCAGACTGGACCTGGAAGAGGGCAAAGTTCTACAGGAACCGACTCGAGTCAGTCAGCGCTTTATCGGTTCCTATCGTTGGTCAGATTGGTCGCCGGACGGGACGAATCTACTTTCCGTTTCAAAGCGCCCCCCTGTTCTTGCTGGGACCTTCAACGCACGGATTGTCATTCACACACTTGATACCGGGGAGGAACGTGAAATCCTCCCGAAACTCAAAGGCTTTCGCCGCCCCCGCTGGTCACCCAATGGAGACTTCTTTTTCGCAGCTGGTCAGGATACAAGAGGTCAAGGTGGGCTTTTTCGGATCAACAGCATAACTGGGGATGCTACAGCCATCTTTGAATACGAACCGGATACATGGGTGATCCAGCCAGCCTGGTCATCCGACGGAAAGTCGATCTTCTATCAACTAGACAGCAAGCACCAACAAAGCATCGTACGACGAGACCTCGAGACAGGTCAGGAAAAGGAGCTCTTTCGAGTATCAACTCCTGAATATCTGAACAATCTCGGTCTTTCCCGTGAAGGGAAACATCTTGCGTTTCTGCTGGGCAATCGGGAGACGAGCACCGGTACGATACAAGTTATGCCAGCTACAGGTGGCGGACCCCGCGAACTGCTGAGAGTCGAGAAGCCGGAGTACTTGCCTGGGACCACACCTTTGGAATGGACACCAGACGATGAAGAGATTCTTTTCCTTAAGGGGATAGGAACAGACCTAAAGAAACAGAAAATCGAGGTACTTGCTGTTTCAGTTGAGGATGGAGAAGTCAGAAGTTTGGGCCTGGTCATGGAAAGATTGCGCCACCTCCGACTCCACCCTGACGGTCGTACGCTCACGTTTACGGCAGGCGAGAGCCAAAATGAAGTCTGGGCAATGGAAGGTTTATTGCCGGAGTAATGAAAAGCGCAGGAACTCATGTTTTGATGAGAATCATCAGAGAGTTAGTAATCATTCTTGGAGCGACTGTATTCTTTCTTATGCTCTGTGCAACCGTGGGCATATCCACCAGCACTCCGCCAACCTCTCCGACTGCCGAGGCCGCGTATGAGAGGGAGCCCGCAGATGAAGAATTGAGTCGTGATCTCGATCTGGATTGGAGATTTGAGGCTCCAGTAAGCGCTTACCGGTCCGACTGATTCTCAAGACCCATTCGCACGGCCTTGTCCCCACCTCACAGTCAAGCTATCCTCGCCTTGCCCTTGGCCGATCGAGGAGCTCTGGGTATTCGCACAGCTCTCGTCAAGTTTGAGGCAGCTCGCCCACACCTGTTGGGCTTCCCTTTCCTGGCCTGATTTGAGAAGGCATGAAGCGCTAAATCCTCCAATGTCGCTTTATGCCGCTTGCACTGAAGATTCGATTCTATATACGCTCGTTTTCAACACCTTTGTTAAGAATCAGAGGATGGGAAAGATGGCAAGTCAGAACGAAGAAAGCAAAGAACCTGAGTCGAAGGCCCGACATGAGAAGCCACTCCAATCATGGAAAGAGATTGCGGCATACCTCGACCGGGATGTTCGGACCACACAGCGCTGGGAAAAGGACGAAGGGCTCCCCGTGCGACGTCATCGCGAAATCCGGCGCGGTAGTGTCTATGCGTACCCAAGCGAACTGGACAACTGGCGGGCTGTCCGAATACCTAAGAACGGTAATTCAGAACCAAAAGGCTTAGTCTGGCGGCGCAGTGTTATTGGCGTGATTGGGCTCTTAGTTGTTGCGTTGGTCGCATGGTTCATCGAACTCGGACCAATCCTGAATCCCCCGAATTCTCTGGTAGAAGCTGGCGGGATCACGATCCGACAGGTATGGGCAGGAACCCACGTGGATCCCGAGGCGGCCGTCTCGCCGGACGGTCGTTATCTTTCCTTTGTGGGGACCACTGGTGACCTCACCCTTCGCGATCTTACCACCGAGACAAACCGCCGCCTCACCGCCCAGGGCGACTGGTTACAGTTCGCGCTGTACTCAGTATTTTCGCCTGACAGTAAAACGATCGCGTATGCCTGGTTCAAGGGGGATTCGGCTTATGATTTGCGACTTGTCGGAGTTGACGGTTCGGCGCCTCGAATCTTGTATCAGGACGATGCAGTGGAGTTTGTCAAGCCAGTTGGCTGGTCGCCCGACGGCAGGCAGGTTCTGGTCAGCCTGTACAGGACGGATGAAACCAACCAAATCGCGCTAGTTTCGGTCGCAGACGGATCTTGTCAGGTGTTCAAAACCCTGGCCCACGGCCCTAAGGCGTTGGTCCGCTTTTGGCGCGGATTGAGTCTCTCACCGGATGGACGATACATCGTTTTTGATTTTCCGCCGGACCAAGAGCAACGTAATCGTGACATCTTTCTGCTCTCAACCGAAACCAAACGCGAGATCCCCCTGGTCCAGCATACTGCCAATGATCAACGCCCGATTTGGACACCGGACGGTAAGCACCTCGTCTTTCTCAGTGACCGCACAGGGACCTGGTGTGTCTGGAGCCTCCGTGTCGCAGATGGAATGCCTGAGGGATCGCCGACGCTGGTCAGACGTGATTTCGGCCGAAACCTACCGATGGGTTTTAC
>JAUVSF010000195.1 GCA_030597245.1 Acidobacteriota bacterium | reverse complement strand
CATTCAACTGCTCAAGAGTCAATCCTGAGCTGCTGACCCCCAGTGGTTCAAGAATGCTCGAATCGAACTGGACACCAACAGACATACTTGACAGTTCGTCTGGCGGCCGGGCGTTATAGAGGATGACCGGAACATGAATGATTTCGCCGGGAATACCCAGAATATCAACAGGAATAGCCAGCTCGGCGCTAGGCAGTGGTGCCGCACCGGTTTCGACGATGATGCAGGACTGTCCGGGAGTCATCGTGCCGGTTCTCTGTGGAATGACCATGGCGTAATATGTTCCGGCGTCCAGGTCATTTAGCTCCACGAGTTCGTCTTCAAGCCGATCATTGTCGGATGCACCAATCTCAACTCCTGCCTCGTTGTAGATACGCAGCGCTATGTCTTCGTTTGTGGCCCACAGGTGCTGGTTGTTAACGTGTATGCGCACCAATTCATTAAACGATTCCAGCGTGAAACTGAAACAGTCGGTGGTGCCGTCCGTCCAGAGGTAACCATTTGCCCGTCTGTAAGGAACAAGAGGAAACGCCTTGGATTCATTGTCACCTATATCATCGCTGATAGGCGATGTTATCGTGCCAACCGTGGGAGTCAAACGATACTGACCGATGCCGCTATCCGGCGAGTAGACCCTGATGAAGTACACACCGGCATCCAGATTACCTTCGTAGATCGATTCCGGGTCTGTGTCAAGTCTGGCGCTGGTTTTCAGCAGAGAGCGAGAGGCATCAAAAAGCTGCACATCCACATTCGCGTACAGCATTCGATCCACTTCAAGGTAAATGAATCCATCGTCGTCCTTCACCACGACTTGAAAGAAATCCGCATCTCCAGAGTGATCGATCATACCAATATACGGATAGCCATACGTTTCAGATCCGTAGGGAATCGCATGGATTTGCATCGATTGATTGAAGGCGTCCCCAACATCATATGCTGACGTTTCGACGTCTATGGTATAGATAGCGCCGTTGAACGCCCCGGTTCTTTGGGCGTAGACCGCGACGAAATACTGCCCTCTGGCAAGGAAGACCTCGATATGCTCCGGGATGAGCCTTCCATTGTCTGATTCTGCCACAGGATTCCCATATTCATCCAGTACCTGGACAGACAGGTCTTCATTGGTTGCCCAGAAGAACATACTGTATATGTCAACCGTCATGACCCCGTCTTCCGGCTGATAGACTGAAAACACATCGCTCTCCGTGCTGTACGGTTGGAGGCAGAAGACGGACGGATTGCCGGGTAACAACGGCATGGCGTGCGTAAGGTCGTTTCCGACGTCATCAAATATGTCAGTGGCTTCGGCAAACTTTTGTGTGGCCGTGAATGTGTATTGTGTCGTTCCTTCGCCAAAGACTCTGATGAAGTACTGACCGGGAACCAGATCTTCGAGGTAAAGCAGCTCATCTGCGGCGCCGGATTTGGTGGCGGATCCTATCATAACATCCCAGGCCGTGTAGACCTCCAGGTCCACGTTGGCCCGGACATCAATGTCCGTCAATGACAGGGTGAGATTGGTATTGTATGGTATATGGCACTCGAAATAATCAACATCGTTGTCGCCGGAAAGTGTACAGATCGTGGGCAGTTGGTTGGTCGTCGGCAGGGCATACTGTCTTTCATCGCCTACATCATCAGACACCACGGGGGGAAAGACTGTGAATTCGGTCCTTATTTTGTAGTCGCCACCTCCCCACGTGCCGGATCTGACAGGCTTGACTTGCACAAAATATATTCCCCTTGCCAAATCCGGGATATCGATGATGTCGGGTGTCAGATAGTGATTCGTTGATTCCGCCACAGTATGCACGTATGTCGTATAGCTCGTACCAACAGAGTTCCGAGTGGTTCGAATGAGGGATATATGAAGCTGCTCATTACTATGATTCAGATTTATGTCGTAGAGACTGACAACAAGACGCCCCGTCGCCGGCACGATCACCGTGTAGTAGTCGGAGGCATATTCCGCTCCGATGGCGCCTTCGGCCTCGGTGTCGTACGGCAGGAAATAGGCTTCCAGCGGCGAGTCGCCTATTCCCGCAATGCTCGGCTGTTCAAAGTATCCACTGACCAGCAGTACAGCAGACGCCGTTACGACTTTCATTAACGCTTTGTGATTGATCCAGTTCATTGTCTTTTCCTTTCCAAGATCTCTCTGACTTCTGACTATGTTACGTCCCAGTGATTCATCTTCTCAGGTTCTTTTCACAATAGGGTGCGAACAGAACCGGCAAATCCTGCGCGCGGGGAAGATTTTTTTTGCCGAATTCCCGGTCCTTGTGTCCGTCTGGCGCTTACGAAGCCTTCGAAACCACAGGCGAGCATCTTCTCAGTCAGCATAATCCTTGGAACCGGCCGGCATTTGTAGTATAACATATTTGCAAACGAAGTGGATTCCTGGAGATGTTAACTTGCAGTTGCGGCATTCGTGGCTTTTCTGCAGATTGGGGCCGATCAGCGAAGAGCCTTGCCGGTCATATGAGGCTGTGATGTCCAAATACTCTGATAAAACGAGCATTGGTGGCTCGAAAGAGGGCTTTCAGACCACACACTGGTCCGAGATCTTTGACGCCGGGACTGAGGATGACATTCGGCGAAATACAATTATTGATGCTCTCCTGCGCAGATACTGGAAGCCGGTCTATTGTTATATCAGACGCAAGGGATACAACAACGAGCAGGCCAAGGATCTGACGCAAGCGTTTTTTCATGAAGTCGTTCTCAATGGCAATCTGATCCGGCAGGCAGACCAGACGAAGGGACGCTTTCGTACATTCCTGCTAACAGCTCTCGACCACTATCTAGTTGACGTACATCGCAGAGAAAAGGCTAAGAAACATGCGCCAAGCGGCGGATTCGTGGCACTCGAAGGCGGCGATTTTTCCAGTTTGACAACGGCACATTCAAGGATGACCCCGGATCAGATCTTCAACTACATTTGGGCGACTGAGATAATCGGGCAAGTCATTTCTCAGGTCAAGAAAGAGTGTTGTGACACAGGTAAGGAAACGCACTGGCATGTATTTCATGCAAAGATTATCAGCCCTATCATAGACAATCGAGCCGGTCCCTCGCTTAAGGAGTTGTGTGACCGGCACGGCATCGAGAGTGAGGCCAAAGCGTCAAACATGATCATTACCATTAAGCGTTGCTTCAGGAGAGTTCTTGAAGATCGGTTGGGACGTTTTGTGCGAGAGGATTCAGAAATTGAGGATGAGATTAACGAATTACTTGAAATAATTTCCGGTGGCCGCGCAGGATAATGGCATTGGTTACGCATCAGTAAATGGCAGAAGATATATTCCAGGAATGGACATTCATTTGTGAGTTGAATTGATGAAAGAAGAATCTGCATCTGACGATATCAACCCGGAGCAGCTCAGGCGTCTTTTCAGTATTGGCCGGGATACGAAGAAGTCTGACGGAAGAAAGGGCCGTAGCCAACAAAAGGCTGATATGCTGTGTCGCTCGCTATCGCAACCACTGCCCCTCGATAAATCTCAAATTGACATGCTCCCCTCAACACTTGGACAGTTGTGTCATTCGATTGGCCTTTTGGCCGGAGAGACAATCAGCGAGCTACTGACTAACCCATCCTCAGACATAGCTGCTATCAGGAGAATAAAACGCTATAGCAAGGGACTATCGGCTCAGGCAAAATCGACGGCCGAAAATGATGTGGCTATTGCGATATACTACGCTGCAATCGCACATGCCCTGGTCTTCCACGACCGGAGGATTACTCGCTTTTCCTTTGAGAGACTTGAGAGCTCGTTCTCCTGCCTTGTCAAGGAAAAATGGATATCGAAAGACCTGTCTGTTCTTTTGAAAGCCGCAGGCAAGTGCTGCAAAGAGAAAGCAAGATCATAGATTGCAGGACGGTAGGTCGTTGCATCGCTCATTTCTACGATATCGGCCCTTGACAAGCACATCGTGGGCCAAAGCAGACTTGTACATCGTTCGTAAATACTATATACTAAAAGTCATAAAGATGATTAATGTGGGGGGACGAGGGCAAGTGGCATTGGCGTATTTGGAGATAAAGCGACGGGATCGGCTGATTGAACGTCGGCAGATCGATGATGCTCTTGCACAAGAGGGCTATGCTGTCCGTCTTGGCCAGAGGGAAGTTGTCCTTAAGACAGGCCAGTCGAGACGAATTGGTCCGTATCGCGTAGTGCTGCGAGCCGCGACATTCCAAAACAACCACGGAATCCAATCACCTTCACACGAGATGCCTGTTACCAGCGGAAGTAATGCTTTGGGAGAAAAGGCCCCTGTTTCAGATGTGTCCGAAGATGTCAATCAGTGTCCGGGTCCCATCGGGACAACACCTCCGCAAATCGAAGGTTATGAGATCCTCAGCCGGCTGGGCAAAGGAGGCATGGGGATCGTTTGGCGTGCCATCCAGTTAAGTACCAAACGAGAAGTCGCGGTTAAGCTTCTCGAAGGCAGGAGGATCACTTCAGAGAAGGCGCGCGTGCGTTTCGAGCGTGAGGTGACGCTTTCAGCTCAATTGACTCATCCGAACATTGCACGTGTTTATGACAGTGGACTACTGCGAGGACAATACTACTATGTGATGGAATTGGTGGAAGGTGTCCATCTGGATGCATACGTGCAGGCGAATGAACTTGACCCATTTGCGATACTCTGTTTGATGCACAAAATCTGCCATACGATTGAATTCGCTCACGATTCAGGTATTGTCCACCGTGATTTGAAGCCCTCGAATATACTTGTTACATCAGACGGACAGCCGCACGTTCTGGACTTTGGCCTCGCAAAGGCTTCCGCGGGAGACGACTCGAACGTGGCCATCTCTCTTGATGGTGAAACGGTGGGAACGCCAGCCTATATGTCCCCGGAGCAAGCGGCGGGACGCATGAGGGATGTTGATAAGCGCACAGATGTATATTCATTGGGTGTTATTCTCTACCAGCTTCTCACGGGCCATTTACCCCACGATATGTCAGGAACGAAGTATCAAGTGCTTAAACGGGTGATAGAAGACGAGATAACCGATCCCTGCATAGAGACGAAGCCGATCAATGCAGGACTAGGCTCACTGCTGCGTAAGGCCTGCGCAAAAAACATTGAAGAGCGATACAGGTCTGTACGCCAATTGGGAGAATCGATCTGCGAATGGATAGAGTGTCAAAGAGTTCCTCTGGATCATCGCATAATTGAAGGCGCCCCAAATCCCGTAGCAAATGATCAGCCCCTCTCCGGAACGAAGCTGATTTTTCACCCGAAAAAGGGGGATGTTGCCGAAGTGGCCTCGTTGTCACTTCAACATAATGGACGATCTATGAACCTGGTTTTGATGGCCAAGGCCTCAGTAAAGATTGGACGACGCAAGACATATGACCTCATTGCGCGCATCCTGCCGAGCAATGAGCAGAACGATCAACAATCACTTAGGATTGCTTCTGCCAAACCTCAATGTGTCATTGATCTTGCTCAAGATGGTGTCTACGTCAGAGACCTTGACTCGCAGAACGGCACTCAGCTCGGCTATGAAGTAGTGGATTCGACAGGCAGACTAGTTGAACGCTGTTACCGTACGCTAAGCCTGGCGAATGTGCTGGGCCTTGAGATTCGATGTTTTGGAGGGCAGCGCGGCCTGGATATGTCAGGTTATGAGGACATCTCAGGTGATGATACGGGAGCCTTGTGGGCTAAGGCCTCAGCTTCAGATACGAACGCACTGGTATTGCGGCGTATGACTAACCTGGGCATTGAGGACCCGAACGGTTGTGAGAGTTATTGTCTCGTATATCGAATCGCCACCATCGGAGCGGCCGAGGACAACGCCCTTCGCTTTTTGGACCAGAGGCTGAAACCATGCCACGCGGCCTTTGTACACTTGAAAGGTTATTTCTATCTGGAGAACCTCTGTGGGGTGATGAACGTCAAGATTAACGGCCAATCCTTGAGCAGAGGTAAGTTAATGCCGTTGAGTTTTGGTGACCGTATTCAGATTGCGGGACTGGACATGGAGTTCCGTCGCAAGCATCAGCTCTATATTGATTCATCGCCTGGGTAGGTGTGCAATCCCGTCCGTAAGTCCCGATCTTGGAGAATTTCGGGACGGGATTGGTATTGGGACAACCCCTACCTCTTATGAGGAAGTATATGGATCGTTCAATAGGCGACATGCCGACCTTGCCGGGTGGGAGCGAACGTTCCTGGAAAGGGATCCTTCAGCCGGGCTCATCTTTTGGACGGTACAGGGTCCATCGCTTCTTGGGGCGAGGAGGGATGGGAGAGGTCTATGAGGTTGAGCACGAGTTGAACGGCGCTCATTATGCTATGAAGGTTCTGTCCTCTGAGATTCCCCAGACACCTGAGAACATAAGCCGTTTCGAACGCGAAGCCAAGGTCATGGCCAGACTGGAGCATCCCAATGTTATCAGTGTGGACTATTTCGATGAAACGGACGGAAAATACTGGTTTCGCATGGAATTGGCTCGGGGGATTGAGGAGGGAGTGGTTACGCTGGGTGATCTGGCTGCAAGAAATGGCGGAAGGATCGGGCAAGGACTGTTGGTCTGCTTGTTTGAACAGATTCTGGACGGGCTCTCATGCGCCCATGAAAAGGGAGTGATTCACAGAGATCTCAAGCCCGGCAATATTCTCCTGGCACACTCAGACGAAATGGCGGGAGGCATTGTCCCCAAAATATCTGACTTTGGATTGGTCAGGTTGGTTGGGCAGGATTGGCTGCTGCACAAGACGCTCATTTCCACACAACAGAGCCTGGGAGAAAGAGCAACCGAGGAAACGAAGGATTCCCAGGGATTGTCAACACAATCACTGGTGGGGACCTACGCCTATATGTCTCCCGAGCAAAAGCAAAGAAGACTGATCGATGAGCGCAGCGACATTTACGCCGTGGGCTTGATGATCTACAGACTGCTGACGGGTTATGCGAATCCAGGCGAGAAAATCCGAAAGAAAGATTCAACCTTGCACGCCTTTTGGCAGAGGATTGTTGATCAAAGCGTCCGCGAGGATCCAGAAGATCGCTTTGCGACTGCCGCAGCTATGCTAGTGGAACTCCGGCGCGGGCACCGAGTGCTGGCCAGCTTGGACGGTAAGGCGTCGCTGCAAAAAAGTGACGTCGAATTCCAGGCCAAACGGTGCTATACGGCAAATCGCTATCTGGACGAGGCGAGCATGATCTTCCCGAATGATACCGAAGTTCTTGAGTTTAGAGCGGTGATGCGAGAGCAGCTTGACATCTTGCAAGAGCTGAAAATCAAGATGCAAAACTTCAGGCGACTGAAAAAGTATGGCGACGCTCTGGCAGTTTCTCAACAGTTCTGTGCCGTTTGTATCGAGGATGAGGACATCAACAAGTTCATCGTTGAATACCCGGAATTGGTCACCCGAGAGCAATTGAGGCAACTCATCGAGGAGGCTTCGTGGTTCCTTGAGGCAGAGGAGTTTGAAGCCGCGAGTCAAGCAGCACAGAAGGCTTTGTCGGTTGATCCTGAGGACGGCCGGGCAAGGCAAATTCACGGTCAGGCCCTGGCCATGCTGAAAAAGATGCAAATCCAGCATACCAGGGAACAAGTGAGTAAAGGACTGCATAAAACCCATTCATTGCTCAGGCAAAAACGCTATGCCGAGGCTCTTGACACGCTCAGGCACACGCCTTGTTCTGATAGTATCCATCCCAAAGTGATTGCTTTGCGAAATGCCTGTCAAGCGGGCCTCAAAACGATCAGGCAATATTGGGAAAAAGCTGAAGAGGCCCGCAAGTCTTCCGATTACCAGAGAGCCATATCTCTGCTCAATAAGGTGCTCCACGGTGTTGCACCAGAGGATCCGGGCACGATTGAACGGCTCAATCGGCTCAGAAGTGAGGTCAAAGAGCTGTCGGCCGCGTCAACCGAGATGGATCATGCCTGGAAGAATGGAAGCTACAAGAAATGTCTTGCGGCGGCGGATCGCATCTTGGCTTTTCAGCCGGAGCACCCCAAGGCCCGGGAGTGTAAGGTAGAGTGCACGGACAAGATCCAGAGTATACAACCATATATTGATAAGGCGGAAGAATATTGTCAAAATCAACAGTATGACAAAGCTATTGCGACTCTCGAACAGACAAAAAGACACTATTGCTTGCGAAAACGCAACGCAAAAGACGATGCGGGAATAGAAACACAGCACACCGCCT
>JAUVSF010000722.1 GCA_030597245.1 Acidobacteriota bacterium | reverse complement strand
GATGGTGAAGTTGGGAGCCTATCGGAAAAGGACGAGCGGACAAGACATGCTCCGGATGCTCCAACCTGTCCGTTGCGTTGAGAAGAGGTGGATCCGCGAAGTTCATGCCGTCCCGCAAGGCGGGACTCCTGTGAGGGGATCGCCGGTAACCCAGGGCTGGCCCTCCTTCGTCGGGCACTCGCCCTGGGCTCTACACATATCGCCCCGCGAGGCGGGGCTCAGGAGTTTTGTGATACCCCATCCTGGGACCTGGCATCCAGCATCCGCCTTCGCTCTCCGAGCTACGGCGCGACAGGTCCGGCATCTGGGATTTACGATTTTTGATTTACGAATTACGATTTGCGCCGGGACATATCTGGCATCTACTCCGATTGTGCTACCCGTTGGAGTGATCTTGTCAACCTGAATGGGCCTGGCAACGGCTACTTCAACGGACTCAGAAACTTCTACAGCGCGAATTCCTCAAGCTGGAGTTACCGCAGAAGCAAGATGACAATGCTCGGTAGGCTGGGGAGTTTCTCCTCACTGGAGAGAAACTCCCCACTTTGATGTCATTGCTGACTTTGTGTGTCGTCCTCTTAGCCCGCTTTTCTCATCAGGTTGCGTAGCGAGGCGACGGAGGCCGCCAGCGAAAGGCCCCCGGTCTGGAATCCCGGGTCTGAAGCCGTCCTGACAAGGCGTCGCGACCGAGGCCCCCGCAGTCGTACTCGACACTTCCCTCCACAAAACTTCACGTCGATACCGCTGGCACGCAATGTGCTACGGCCGTGTGGGAGTGCGCTATCGCAGTGATGGATAGACAGGTATTTGACCACTGAGCAGGCACTCCTGAAAGTTGAGCAGCGGGAACGGTCCTGAGACTGTTCTTACTGCTTGCAGCATGGAGGAAACCATGGAATGTAATGCTTGTAACAACACGATAACACCGGGAATGGAGATAATGGTGGACGAACTCTCAAGAGATAGGGCACATTGTCCTTATTGTCTTCAGATTTTGGGCTCAGAGCCGATGTCGTTCGATCGTGAGAAAGACAAAGTATGGGGCAAGCGGGATGAAATGCGGAGAAAGATCCGCGATCGATTCGTCAACCGGTTGCTTGAAGCCTCGCCTGATGGACGCCTTCGTTGCCCGGTCTGTGAACACAGTCTTAACGAGAGTGATGAACTCCTTCTCCGCAACAGTGAGTACTTCAAATGTCACCTCTGCGGTCACGATCTCGCGACTGTCGCGTACCGGCAGGAGGCATATCACCCGCAGCGCTGGTTACCCGTGGTCTTCGCTATACGAAACCATTGGACCGAAAAGAAGTGCGAGGGCTGTTGTTATGCGGGGGCTATAGCGACGGCTTGCCAGAAGGCGTTTTCCTGGATGCCAAGATCAGAATCAGAGCCCCGTGGACAAATAGCAAGGATGCTTCGTTGGCCTCACGAGAAGATTCCGAACTGCGACTGGGAGTCCTGTGTCGCGGTTAAGCAATACCGGAAGCTGGCGGGAAACGGCCTTCTTCTACTGTGAACCGGAACCACCGCTCCAGCTGAGAAAACGATGTCGGAACAAGCCTTTTCACGTAGCGAGCAATAGCACATGGCAACTTCATTGAGCAAGGAACACGTTCTGGAGTTGATTGACAAGAACAAGGGCACGCGCGGTTCGATAATCGCCATTCTGGAGGACATTCAAGCATCCTGCAACTACCTCCCAAAGGAGACCCTGCAGACCGTGGCAGCAGAGACTGGCCACCCTCTTGTCGATCTGTACGGCATCGCCACTTTCTACACGTCATTCAGCTTGGAGCCACGAGGAGAACATCTTGCCTCCGTGTGTACGGGTACGGCCTGCCACGTGCGGGGTGCACCCGGAATCCTCGGGGAGTTTGAGAACACATTGCAGATTACGCCAGGCCAAACAACGGATGACCAGAGTTTCACTCTCACTACCGTCAACTGCCTGGGTGCTTGCGCCCTCGGTCCGGTTGCGGTCATAGACGGATGGTACTGGAGGAACGCACAAAAACACGATGTGTCCGCAATCATCGAAGGCCATCGTGACGGCGACTTTTCTGACAACGGCACCGATCCCGAGGAGATCATTTATCTTCACGCCTTATGTCCTCACTGCAATCGCAGTTTGATGACTTCCGAATACAAGCTTGATGGTCATCCAATGGTTCAAGTCGTTGTTTCATTTGAGCGCAAACACGGGTGGGTGAGGCTGAGCAGCGTTTGG
This sequence comes from Acidobacteriota bacterium, assembly GCA_030597245.1. GTDB lineage: Bacteria > Acidobacteriota > UBA6911 > RPQK01 > JAPXNP01 > JAUWTT01. The sequence continues at coordinate 79 of JAUVSF010000722.1, read as the reverse complement.
GGTGACCATAGGATCGAATCTGAATACGATATCCCGGACAACACTTTGACTAATTACTTCTGCCCGCGGTGTCATGCCG
>JAUVSF010000658.1 GCA_030597245.1 Acidobacteriota bacterium | reverse complement strand
TCGGCATGAACCTTGTCCCAGCTGTACCCCAATACTTCCGAGAGGTACAGTTCAATGAGTCTATGGTGGCGCAGGACTTCGAGAGCTACCTTCGTCCCTGCAGAAGTAAGTTTGCCCCCCCTGTAGCGAGCGTATTCTACAAGATTCAGTGACGACAGCTTTTGCAGCATGTTTGTAACGCTCGCAGGCGTACAGTCCAGTCGCTCTGCAAGCCGAGAAGTTGAGACGCGCTCTTCGATCCGGGAAAGCTCGTAAATCGCTTTCAAGTAGTCCTCCATCGCATGGCTGATTACGGGGCGGCGACTCATCGGTTTTTCCTCAATAGATCATGCACTTCTGCTGCCATTCTAGTGAGCCCGTGGCAAACACCAGTTTGCTGTTACCATAGAACAGCTTTGGCAAAATAAGCTATCTTGTCAAACCTAAATTTAGATTTTGATTATAGCAAACAAATAGTGCGGGAATTTGAGAGGGACAAAGTGGAAAACATAAGTAACGATAAGGTTTTGGAGGCATTGAGCCAGGTTATGGACCCGGATCTCCGGAAAGACGTTGTCAGTCTTGGGATGATCCGCGACGTCACGATCGACGGCAATAATGTTTCGTTTCGTTTCGTCTTGACGACACCCGCCTGTCCAGTTCGTGATCAGCTCGAGACACAGGCGAGAGAAGCTGTTGAGCAGATTCCAGGTGTGGGAGACGTCAATGTAAAGATGGATGCTTCGGTGCCGAAGCAGAGGTCGGTGGCAGATAAGAAGATGGTTGACGGCGTTTCCAACATCATCGCGGTCTCTTCGGGCAAAGGTGGTGTCGGCAAATCGACGGTAGCGGTTAATCTGGCCACTGCCCTTGCCGAAACTGGCGCCCGGGTGGGGATTCTTGATTCTGATGTCTACGGACCGAACATTCCGATTATGCTTGGATTGAACGCGCAGCCGCGGACACTGGGAAACCGGATTGTGCCTTTGGAGGCGTATGGGCTGAAGGTCATGTCCATGGGTTTTCTGGCCGACGAGGATACTCCTCTGATTTGGCGGGGCCCCATGCTTCACAGTGTCATACAGCAGTTTCTGTATCAAGTCATTTGGGGCGAACTGGATTACCTGGTTGCTGATCTACCTCCCGGCACAGGGGATGTTCAGCTTTCGTTAGTCCAATCAGGTCCGCTGGCCGGCGGGGTGATTGTGACGACCCCACAGGATGTCGCACTTTCAGATGCCCGAAAAGGGGTGATGATGTTCCGTCAGGTGGAAGTTCCCATCCTTGGAATTGTCGAGAATATGAGCTATTTTGCCTGCCCCCACTGTGGGGAGCGAACAGAGATTTTCAGCTCCGGCGGCGGAAAGCGAATCAGCGAGATGTATCGCGTTCCTTTTCTTGGACAGATACCGTTGGACATGGAGATACGCATCGGTGGTGATGAGGGCAAGCCAATCACTATAGCTTCTCCTGACGGACCGACTGCGGCCGTTTTCAGAGGAATGGCTCAACAGTTGGCAGCCCGGATTTCAACCCTTAATCTCGAAAGTGATCCGCCGGTAGAACTGCAGGTTTGAAGCTTGGGGTCTCGAAGTCTCGAGTTTCGTCGGCTATCGGTTAGGAAGATTTACCACTAAGTCACAAAAACACTAGAATTTCTTTGTGCCTTTGTGCCTTTGTGCTTTGGTGGTTAGAATCTTCAAGCCCTAAGTTACTTCTGCGGTGGAGCATACTTGGCAATCTTCTCGAGACGATAGGCCCTCAGCAGTTTCATTAGAGTGACCCACACGAGCAGGTACGTAAAGCGTGGTACGAACAAGATCCCCTTCAGAATTAATTGAATCAACCTCTGGCCGGCCGGCGTATCGAGCGACATTCCCGGACCCTGAATTCTGAGCAGTCGAAGAGCATTCCAGCGGGTGACGTAAGCACAATCGTTGTGTTCATTGAAAGCCAGGCGTGCTCGGGCTGGAAGCAGCCAGAACAGCATCTTCTGTTTAAGGAAAATCCTGCGCCCGGAGAAGATGGCCACCACAACATCGGGCTTCGATCGGATAAAGGACCAAAGGATTCGCAAATTACTCCTAAGGTTCTCCTTTGTATAGCTGTGAATCTCCTGCAGATCTGGGTTGCCCTCAAACTCCCGGGCTCGCTGGAGTCCACAGAAAAGGGAGATCTGTGCGTTAGGAACAACGTCGGGTCTGGGAATGATCCTGATCGCCTTCTCAACGACCTCTCTGGCCTCGGTTTCGATCAGAAGAGTGCGGAGTGGTGCTCCGGTTTCCTCTGAATATTTGGCCATGGCCTGCCGGTCTCGCACGAACATTCGTTGGAATGATCGCAACCTCAACCAATAGCCATCCATCCGGGCGTCAAAAACGAATCGACGGGGAGAGCTCAGTGCCAGGAACAAAAGTTTAGGCTTCCTGAAGATCGGCCTTCCCGAAAAAACAGCGCTGCTGATATCCGGATCGAACTGATTGATAGCCTGTTTCAGTTCTCGCAGATGTCTTAATCCCCCGTTTTTCGAATACGTGATGATTCCTTCGAACTCCCCGGTGGCTTCGAATGTTTCTCGATCGACTTCCGTACAGACCAGGAAGATCTCAGCGTTTGGAAAACCATCTTGCATCCGAAGCTTCTCTGCAGCATCAAGAAGGCAGCTCACAACCTCCGTCTGAAAGAGTAGAATCCGAGTTTTCCGGAGACCCTGTTTAGACATTTGACTCCTTCTGAACAAACGCTGAACCGGATTCTCTAAACCGACTTTCCGAATTGTTTTCAACCACCGAGGAAGAACTCCCAGAGGGGGTGTCAGGAGCCTTCCGCGGCACCAACTCCTCGTCGAGCTCCACGACCCG
>JAUVSF010000541.1 GCA_030597245.1 Acidobacteriota bacterium | reverse complement strand
GGTTACACCAACTGCGGCTGCAGCTCGACCCACGACCAAAATAGCCAATCTGCAAGTGTGCAGCTAATTCCTTGGCTCCCTTCATTCACAGTCAAGTTAAACCCGCCGCTATGCGTTCCATTCTCGGGAGGCGAGCCGACAGTCTCGCCGATCTTCCTGGATGCGGTCGCTTATGCCCACCAGTCGGGCTTCTATGCCGTTCAAGCCGCCACCAATGGTATCCGCTTTGCCGAAGACCCCGAATTTGCCGTGAAGGCGAAGCAGACGGGCCTGCGGGTCGCCTACCTTCAATTCGACGGTGTGGGCGACGCCGCCAATTCGCATCGCAAGGTAACGAATCTGTTCGCGGTCAAGCTCCGCGCCATCGAGAATCTTCATGTGGTGGGAATGGTCTCCGATTTGACAGATGATGAGCGACAATTAAAATTCCCGCCCGCATTGGATCACTAAAAAGGTTACCGAAGTTTGCGGTTGCCTCACGAATAATGTAACCGAAGAACGAGACCGTTCGGAGGTGAAAGTGAGGCAGAAGATGAGTATTTCAGCCCGGCGTGAGTTGTTGAGTCGAGTGGTGGGGCGCTACCAGGTGGGAGGAAGGAAAGTTAAGAGCGCAATTCTAAACGAATTCACCGCTGCAACAGGTTATGCTCGAAAATATGCGATCCGGCAACTGAACCGCATGAAAAAAGGTCCGCCGGTAGCTGTACGCCGAAATCGGAAACGGTGGTATGGACCGGATGTGGAAGACGCCCTGCTAGTCCTCTGGAAAGCCGCAAACTTTATCTGCGCTAAAAGACTGGTCCCGTTTCTGTCTGAATTGATCCCTGCGATGGAGCGTCATGGATATCTTTGTGTAAGTGAAGAAACACGCAAAAAACTTCTTTTGCTGAGTCCGGCAACTGCAGATCGGATCCTGAAGAAGGTCCGGGACGCGGCTAAACCGAAGGGGGTCAGCACAACCCGAAAGGGGACTTTGCTGAAGCATCAGGTGCCGGTGCGGACTTTCGCAGATTGGACGGACAGCCGCCCTGGTTTCATGGAGGCAGATCTCGTTGCTCATTGTGGTTGCAGTGCCGAAGGAGCGTTTCTCAACACTCTAGTGCTGACGGATATCGCCACGGGCTGGACGGAGTGCCTGCCGCTTCTGTATCGGAGCGAAGAGGAGGTTCTCCGGGCTCTGGACGTTGGACGTCAGCTTCTTCCTTTTCAACTGCTCGGCCTGGATACGGACAACGGAAGCGAATTCCTCAACCACGGACTGGTCGAGTACTGCGAGCTTGAGGAAATCACTTTTACCCGCAGCCGACCTTACAAGAAAAACGATCAGTGTTATGTCGAGCAGAAAAATGGTGTGATTGTACGACAGCTGGTGGGTTACGATCGATTCGAGGGACAGTTCGCTTATAAGCAACTGGGAGAGCTCTATCAAGTAATTCGACTCTATGTGAACTTCTTTCAACCCTCGATGAAGCTGGTCTCCAAGCATCGCAAGGGCAGCAAGGTGCACAAGAAGTACGATGCCGCTCGTACACCTTTCCAGAGACTGCTCGAATCAAATGTGCTGGACGAGCAAAGACGTCGGTATCTTGTCGACTTCTATCACACTCTGGATCCGGTCCAGCTCTTGGGAAAGCTCGAACTCTTGCAGGATGCTTTCTGGCATCACGCTATCTTGCAAAAGCGGAAGGTCAGTCTACCGAGCAAATTTGTTGTCCAGCCGAGGCGTGTGATCGAAGATGTGAAGGACGAGGATATAGCTTCAGAGCCGAAACGGATCGAAGGAGAGGTCATAAGGCAGAAGAAGCGTAGCTACCGCCGTAAAGCCAAGCAACGTTCTCCTCGAACGTGGCGTACACGAAAAGATCCTTTTGAAGATATTTCGGAAGAATTGCGCCAAATGCTGATAGCCGAGCCGCAACGTACAGCAAAGTCGCTGTTGCTAGAGCTGCAAGGCCGGTATCCAGGACGCTTCCCTAATGGCCAACTGCGTACGCTACAACGCCGGGTGAAGGAATGGCGGCGTGAGATCCTAGTAAAGTTTGACATGGAATGGTTGGCTGCCGGAATGTGTCAATAGTTTTGAGACAGTGTTTCTTGATATTTAGTGTAGTCACCTACCTGTAGATCAAGGATCACGCCGCGCGCCGCCAGGACATCTAGGTCGGACGAATCACCGTAAGTGTTGAAAACGGGGGGACCCCTAGAGTCGTCCGGAGTCTCGAACGTCGCTCCTGAGGCCACCTAGGGCGTCGTTTTCCGCTCCGGCGGATTGATCCCTACTTCAGACGCCAGAACGGGATGTTGAGGCGGTCCCTTGACGAAACGTTCGTGATGCGCCTCGTAAAACTTGTCCCGCACCCTCTGGCGCTCACCAATGATCTGCTCTGCACGACCATAGTGCACATCCTCAGGAGTGATCAGAGTAGGGCGAGAGAGGAATGGCGATGCTCACGGTTGTACTATCCGATTGACGGGACCAAGCAGCTTCGTGATATCCCAGGATCAAACCTGGTTGGGTCCTGTGGCGAGAAGTTCTGGCTTCTTGTACTCCGGGTAGCGGAGCTGGATTGCGTTCGCTCTCGGACTTCCTCCTCCTGCTCTGAGAAGCGGTACATCGTTCGGACGCTGCAGAGGGAGGTTCCCTCGTCAAGAAGCCTGGGTAGAATTTTCGGGGGGCTTGATCCACGAATCTCACTGAGTGCAGTTCGCAAGCACCGCTTGTCGTTCCTCAGCCGCAAGAGCCCGCGGCGAGCTCCGGGAAGAGGGCGGCGACGGCTCATCGGATACGTTGCGTTGCTTATGCCGATAGAAGGTGGCTGGAGCGATTCCGAGGACATCGCAAGCATTGCGAGTCCCGACCGACGTCGAAAGCTCCTCGGCAGCCTGCATCATTCGTGCTCTTCGCTGCTGCTGGAGCCTCTCAGGGGGATCCCCATCAGCTCGGGAGCGTTTTGGGGGATCTCGATGATCGTCTCGGCCTTCTTCAGCCGCTGCTCGAGCCGCAGCTTCTCACGTTCCAGCTCTGCCACGCGCGCGGCGTCTGACTACTCTGTGCCCGGCGTCGGCAGGGTGCTCGGAAGCCGGGACAGCTCGGCACCGGTAGGGCTCGGAATGCCAGAGCAGTGCCCAGCCACGTTGGTGCGAAACGTCAGTTCGTGCGACCGAGCACCAAAGGCAGCTAGAATCCGCAGCTGTGCTTCTGAAGAGGCTTACGAGAACTGCTCCAGGAGAGGTTTTTTCGAATCGCCATACCTCTTTGTCCTTGGACGTAATCCAAAGGGATTCTGATGCCCATCGCGTGCCTCAGACCTTGCTTTTCGGGCTAGGCTCGCACGAAAGGAACCGGTGATCACGTTGATGCCGTTTCCTCGACACCGGGGACACCGGACAGCGGTCGTTTTCGGCCGGGCGCCGCGGAACCCCGGTATTAGGCTGGGCTGCAACTACACGAGCCCTTCGGGCTCCCTCCGTTGCAGCCAGTCCTTGCTAACTTGCTACACCTTACTTGTCAGGTAAAAGTCGTAACGCCTAAGGTCAACAATCTCGGTGACATTTATATGAGGCAACCAGATCTGCTAAAGTAACATTCCACCGTGAGGCAACACGAGGGGAAATAATAGTTGACGTTGATCAGGGAATGAATTCCCGTGCGCTGGCCGCAAAACTGATGACGGTGAATTTGATATTCAAGAAGGTGATTAAGATAAATG
>JAUVSF010000423.1 GCA_030597245.1 Acidobacteriota bacterium | reverse complement strand
GACGCCCACACCGACTTCAACGGCAACCCCGACTCCGACGCAGACACCGCCACCACCGACTCCTACGGCAACACCGACGCCCACACCGACTTCAACGGCAACCCCGACTCCGACGCAGACACCGCCACCACCGACTTCGACACCGACGCCGACTCCAACTCAGACCCCACCGCCGGCATCAACGCCAACGCCGACCCCTACTGGAACGCTATTACCGACGTCCACACCCACTCCTACGGCGACACCGACGCCCACGAGTACCGTTACTGCGACCCCGACGGTCACGTTGACTCCGACTCCGTCGGCAACTCAGACGCCTGATCCGACCAGCACGAGTACCCCGACGCCTACCCCGACGAACACTCCAACTATGACTCCAACGGCAATACCAGGAGCAACTGCAACCCCTACTCCTTCGCCAACTGAGCCGGCACCCACTGCGACACCCACACCGGTTCCTCTTGAGACGCCGACGCCCATTCCTCCCGAACCCTCTGAGTTGCTCTTCGCACAGTTTGGCGACGGAATTCAGCCAGGTACTCAAATCTCGAGCACAATCAGCTTGTTCAGCCTGAGCACCACTTCCACGGCCACAGTGGATCTTGAGATCAATGACAGTAGCGGCCATCCAATGACGATCGATTTGAACGGCCAGGAGTTCGAAGGATCAGTGGAAGACCTTCCAGTTGCTCCAGGCGGTGTCGTGGTTCTCGAAACTGACGGGTCCGGGAGCCTTCAGGTGGGATCTGTGACAGCAACCTCAGATATTGAGATTTCAGGCGTAATCCTGTTTCGTGGCTTTGGAGTGGCAGGAGTAGGGAGTAGTAAACGGCTGAAGCAGTTTCGAGCCCCTATGATTAGGGGCAGAGGCCTCAACCCGGGAATCGCGATAATGAATTTGGAGGCGGAGCAATCCATTGGAGTGGAACTCCGGGATGAGTTTGGGAGTGTCGTGGCTACGACAGACCTTTCCCTTCCTCCGAAGGCACAGACTGCTCAGTTCATTACCGAGTTCGAGTGGGACAGTTCGCCTGATCTCTCTGATTTTCTCGGGACTGTAACAGTATCGGGTCCTGCGGACTTTGCCGCGACGGTGATTCTCGTAACAGAAGACGAGTTTGCGACTCTGCCGGTGACACCGATGGCTGGGCCTGAGGCCTTGAGTGGTTCAAGCGAAAGCGGATCGCAGGAGCTCTACTTCGCCCAATTCGGTGATGGGTCAGATGCCGGCACCTCCATATCCAGCCTGATTCTCCTTTTCAACCTCGGTGCAGAAGCCGCAAATGCCTCGATCGAGATAAATGATGATGAAGGCCTGCCGATGACTGTGGATTTGAACGGGATGGAGGTGGTGGGGAGGCTCGACGACGTGAGAATACCTCCGGATGGAGTGGTAGCACTGTCTACCGACGGGACGGGAGCGCTTCAGACAGGTTCAGTAATTATTAGCTCCAATCGTGAAGTTTCAGGGGTCATATTGTTTGATGGAGCTGGAGTCGCCGGTGTAGGCTCCAGTCAACGTCTAACGAGATTCCGTGCTCCCATGCGATCCGGCAAGGGCCTTAACACTGGGATTGCCTTGATGAACCTTGGAAACGAACAGGTGATTGAATTGAACCTCAGGAACAGTTCAGGTGAGCTCATGGCCACGGGGTCACTGCTTATGGGATTCAAGGCACACACCGCCAAGTTCTTGACCGAGTTCGACTGGGATTCGCCTGTGGATTTCACGAGCTTCTCCGGAACCGTAACGGCAGATGGATCGGCCGACTTCGCCGCAACGGTGATATTGGTTACGCAGGGTCAGTTCGCAACTTTGCCGGTCACTGAAATGGTGTCCGGTTCAGCCCAAACCTTATCTTACGTGACCGCTTCTCCCCATAGACTTAGTCTGAAACCTCTTACCTCAGGTGTGTTTGCTTTGGGAACTCTTATCTTCTTTGGCGTCTGTCTCAGTCTGGTGATCAGAGTTACCACACTCCCACCCGAAAGATCGTCGGAATAGACGATGGAAGCTCTCTGGAGGGCCGGAGCGCTCGTACGTTTCATGAGGCCAAATCTCGATTCTTGGTGACTCTTGGTGATCTTGGTGTTCTGGTGGGGAGTCTATGACCGGAACTCAATCACACCTCTATTTCTCGATGTCGCCGGAACCCCGATACTGAGGGTCTGTGGCTCAAATCGCAACAAGCCCCTTTCCGAATTCCCAAATCCCAAGAACCAATTCCCAATTAACTCCAAACTCCCTTGCAGGAACCATCTGACCTACTGAAATATAGGCGGTTAAAAAGTCAAGGTATTGAGTTCATTGAATCGACTTTGTTTGGGATTGGGTGCTTGGTGCTTGAATGACCTCCCTCTTCTCCAGATTTGCTTCGATCGCTTGCCTTGTTCTCCAGACAGGACGCAGCTGCTTCTTCACAAACAGCTCCAGCTGATCCCCGCGGTGGGGTGATCCAGGTTGAGATGCATTGCCGTAGCTCATGAGCGCTTCAGCCCGCACCTCGGGACCAAACTCGACGGCCGCATAGTAGGATTCTCCTGCAACCGCTTTGAACTTTCCATCGCTGTCTTCAACTATCGCGAGCTGCCTGAAGATCCCCAAGTCGCTCGGTCCTCCATTAGCCGGCAGGTCGAACGTTGCATAGCGTAAGCGTACGACCTCACCCCAGGGAACATCGATACGGCCATACTTCTCTTCAACTTCGGCTGCTGCCGCTTCGAGCTTCTGCACTGCTTCGCGCGGATTGGCGAGGCCGTTCGGAGTGCTCAGAGGGTCTTCTTCACTCCAGGGAACGGCGAAGTCTTCCCGGCCCAACTTGCTCGCCCAAAATAGATACAGGACCGCTCCCCTGCTTTCCGCATCAGTTTTGCGATCCCATTCCTTCAGTACTTCAGCGGCCTCCTTTCCCGCTCTGGTTCCGTACTTCGCGGTTGCCGCAACCAGCTCGTCTAGCATTCGATCCGCTGATTCGACCCGTGTTGAATGCTTGTACTTAACCAGGTCTTCGAAAGAGATCTGGGCGTCTTCCATCAGCATTCGGGCGGAGCGCTGTGGCCTGAAAGGCATATTGTTGGGTGCTAAATAGGCAGGGTAGTCTGACGGATCCAGCACCTGCGGAATTGTAGAAGTCCAGGGAGGGTCGTTGGCATTCTGGACCCACCCGGTTTCCGGGTCAATCAACTTCGGCAGCTCGGCGTATTCAAGCGTTTCGGTCCAGAGAGTCTCCGAGGTCTGCCCGGGGATAACACCTCTCCAGTAGTTCCAATCCCCTTGCGGTCTCCTCGGAACCCTTCCCCCATAAAGGTACATGATGTGGCCGTCACGGTCGGCGTAAATCGTGTTGAATACGGGCATTTGGAGGCGAGAAACAATCGACTCAAACTCCTCGAGACTCTGAGCATGAGCCATATCCCAATACTGCTCGAGTAAGTGAGGCTGATCCAGTCCGACCACCCGCACAGCCAGGGCTTTCCCTTCTTTCCTGGCAATCACGGGCCCATGCACGGAATGCTCGATCCAAATCTCCCTTTCCGCCAAAGCTCCACCAGGCTGCTTGACTTTGAGCCTCTTCGAGGAACGATCAAACGCCCTGACCGCCCCGTCCCACTGGTACCCTTCGCCTTCGAGAGTTAATTCATACAGGTCTATTCCATCGAACGTGTTGACCGTATGAGACCAACCGAGATAATCGTTGAAAGCAACCCCCAGGAACGGCATTCCGACCAAAGCAGCCCCGGAAGCATTGAGGTCCCGACATGAGAGTTGACTCTCCATCCAAAGGAAAAAGCCTGACCAGGGTAAATGGGGGTTCAACAACAACATGGCATTGCCACTTTTCGTTTTCGATGGTGAGATGGCCCAGGCGTTCGAGCCTAGCTCACTCCAACTTCGCCCGGCTCTAAACACACTGCCCCCTACGAAAGTGAAGTGAAGGACGCGAATCGCGTGGGCCAGCACGTCTTTTGGCTGGACGGGGAGAACGGATTGGACGTCCTCGGAAAGCGCTTCCGAATGCGCTCCTGCATAAGCATTCATCCCGTCTGCAAACGACTGCAGCCAACCTTGAGCCTCGGGACTCTGGGCTTGCATCCAGATTGAAGCAATCTCAGGAAGGCCTAGAGTGTGGAACAACACATCCTGCTCAAGGAGTGATTCGCCCCAGTATTCAGCGGAACGGCCACGCGCCTCGCCATACAGGCGAAGGATCAGATCTCCATGGTTGTGCATTTGGGCCCAACCGAATGCGAAGTACAGTTCCTCGTCACTGTCTGCAAATATGTGAGGAATGCCCCAGACGTCCCAGAGGATCTCAGTCTCGGTCTGGGGCGCAGGACTGCATGAACCGGCAACACCGATGAGTCCGACAAGCAGCAATAGAGCAACAGTCTTGAGTGCTTTCACGTTCAGCCTCCCTTCGTGGTTCAGGACTCGGACGGAACCGCTCTTCAGTTTTCCCGTCCGTATCCGGCCATCGTTTCTCGAGGCCGGGATCTTACCATCAATTTCTGGGTGCGGCTTCACTTCAGCTTAAGATACTGGCCCCCGGTATGTAGGGTCTATGGCTCAAACCGGAACAGCAGAAGTTCGAAGCTCGAAATTCGAAACAAGCACGAAATCAGAAGGTCTAAGGTCTAAACGACTTAAAGTGACTGTTTCTAAATAGCTTATCAGCGAAAGCCTGTTTCAGTCATTAGATATTCGAGCTTGAGAT
>JAUVSF010000209.1 GCA_030597245.1 Acidobacteriota bacterium | reverse complement strand
CTGGGTTTATGCTCTTGCAAGTTTCAGAATAACCCGTTCCTAACCGAAAGCCCAACCGTCTCTTTCTGTCTTTGCGTTCTTGGCGTGAGACGAATTGCTTTCACGCAAAGCCCGCCAAGTCGATGAACAGGTGAATGAACCATAAAGACGCCCTCGACAGGCTACTGAACTTTGACCCTGGGTCCATAGATCGGTGCTGGCCTGCCTGCCTCATACGCGCCCAGGTCGGGCCCCGAACCAGAGTGATTCGCGTTGATATTGGGGAGCGATACCCCCGCATCGACAGCAACACTATCGGGTCTTAAGGTGAAATCCAAGTTCTCAGCCTGGTAGACGGCTCGGGCATCCTTGTCGGGCTGCTGGAGACTCACAAAAATATCGAAGTCGACTTCGATGCCATTCTCTTCCTGCCCTGTGCTCTTGCGGAACTCAGCTAGAGTCTCGAAGTACTGGAAGTCCTCCTGGTCAATTTCGTAATCTCTGGAAACACCTTCTTTCGGTGCCTTCCAAGCGTACTGGGGCTGATCGTTACGATTGGGACGATAGCCATTGTAGTCAGTGGTCGAATAGGACGTCGCATTGGGAAAACGGGAAATCGGCCTGCCAGGTGCATCTGTCCCCAGGAACAGATTGTTCCGAAAATGAGAATTCGAGAAGCTCGACGGATTGCCGTTCTCGGCAATGATCGTATTGTGATAAACCAAAAGTCCTGCAGGCTTCATCTTGAATTTCAGGGCGCATCCCCACGGCACATGGTAGAGCACGTTGCGGATGAAATAGGCGGGGCCGCCGAACACAGGCTGAGCACTCAGACCACACTGTGCTGCATTCACTCCCCGATTACGCAAAATCCTTATATTGTGGACTCCCCCATCAGCTTCGATGAAATCATCGGTCATCAAATGAATGTCGTTGTTGTAGAAATCAATACTCACAGCTTTGAGTTCCGGTTCGGTTTCCGGTGAACCGTGCGTGCAGACACAGATACCATCGTGGAAGAAGGCGATGTAATTGTGGCAAACGACATGTCCAGCGCCGTAGACTTTGACAGCATAGTAGCTCTTGAGCTGACTGGCGCCATAAATTCCGGGATCGTACCACCCCTGCAATCGATACCTGTCATCTCGGCCGATCATAACGTTGTCGGCGATGAAGAAATCCCTTGATCCCGCATATTGAGTGGTGACAGCAATTCCGACATCTTCGATGCGGCAGTCGCGTACGGTGAGCCCCTTACTGCCGGCTACATCCTTCAGGCCGGCTAGAAACGCAATATCGCAGTTCCTCAGGGTTAGCCCTTCGAAGATGTGATAATCCGCAGCCATTACGTCAAAGAGGCGATAACAACCATTCCCGTCGAAAATGACCTCGCCATCCCCGGCAGCTCGAATGACGATTGGACGCTCAGCAGAACCTTTTGCGGTAAGTACGTAGCTTCCGTGAAAGGAGATCCCAAGCGGATCTGTGTAATCTAGTCTATCGGCCTTGTACAGGCCTGCGTGGACAAGAATGATGTCACCGGGACCCACACGCCGCTCGCTGAGCACGGCCCAATCACCTGTCCCGGAGCCAAAGTAGGCAGCCTTCAGACCCGTGAACGCCGGCTCCAACTTTTCGCCTTTCCAATCCGGAGGATACACGTGAAGCACCCGTCCGCCGAGTGCAGCTTTCGGCTCAGCTCGTGTCCGAACCGTGACCTGCCTGGTCGAATCTCCTCCCACACCGTCCGGATCCTGCACTTGAAAACGGCACTCATACTCGGTATCGGGCTCAAGGTCGAGAATACTCCCCGCGAACATGGAAGGCACAGTGTAGTCGAGATGCACGTTCCGGGCGAAGACTCGCTCCCCACCGAGGCGGAGAAGCGGAAGGGCTTCGGTCCAACTCCCGTCCCCGACCTTTCGATAGCTGACCTTGACTTCCGCGTTGCGATTGTCGTCCCCGCTGATGGGCAACTCGAAACCCAGGCAGATCAAAGTCGGAGGTTCAACCACCAGGTCCCCCGGTATGACCGCATTCTGGGCAAGCAAGTTCGTGAAAATGCAAAAGACAGGGAGGCAGGAAACGACTGCAGTTCTCATTGGATTAGTCTACGTAAAGTTGTGGCAACCGTCGACCGCCCTTTTGTTTTGGGGCCTTGAAGATCAGGACGATGGCGGAATGTTCTGGTTCAGGTGAAACAGGTTCTCGGGATCGTAGCGATCCTTAATAGCTCGGAGCCGTTCGAAGTTAGGACCGTAGGCATCCTTGACTCGCGCCGCGACTTCATCGTCTCCCATGTAGTTTACATATACCCCAGCGGCCATATGGGGCTCCATGGCGCTGTAAGTATCTCGGGTCCATGCGATATTGGCATCCGACTTTTCGGGGTCGGTCCACTGAGACACGATGGCGATATTGTAGCCCTGGTTCCGATGGGCGAAGGCGGTGTCGGTGGGAGCGACCCGAGTAGCCTTTCCGTGATAGGACTCGATAATCACACTAGACATTGGAGAAGGGCAGCTCGAGAACTGCTCGACTAAAGTTTCAATCGCCTCGTTCGAAAGGTCACTGAGGAAACTGGACTTCCAGTAGTTCAAGGCACCCTTCGGGTATTTTGCATCCAACATACCGTTGATGCTCGCGTACGGAATGGTACTGACAAGGTCCATGGCCGGTGAACCAAACTCCTTGATTGGCGCCATTGCCGCCTCGCCTTCCGCGAGTTTCCCACAGTGACAGGGAATCACCGCAGCCAGAGGCACACCGGAACCATCGGGAGCATGGACGAGGCCGCACAGCACGGTCAGCTCATCGGGCAGCGAGGCCGTGAAGTCGCGATAGAACCGCAGCACCTCACGCGCGGTATCGAAGGGATAGGCAATGAGGCCGCCAGTCACATCAGGCCCAACGGGGTGCAGCTGATACTCAAAGCTAGTGACGACGCCAAAATTGCCGCCGCCGCCGCGTAGGGCCCAGAAGAGATCTTCGTTTTCATCTGCCGCCGCACGGAGTACGCTGCCGTCTGCGGTTACAACCTCTGCAGAGAGCAGGTTGTCGATGGTTAGTCCGTACTTGCCCATCAGGTATCCGATACCACCCCCGAGAGTCAGGCCGGCAATGCCGGTTGTCCCGATCACACCTCCAGTAGTTGCCAGTCCATGGAGCTGCGTCTCGCGATTGAACTCACCCCAGTTGAGGCCAGGCTGCGCCTGGGCAGTTCGACGCCGCGTATCGACGTAGATTCCCTTCTGGCCCGCCAGGTCGATCATCACACCACCTTCGCAGACAGCTCTCCCGGCAACGTTATGTCCCCCGCCTCGTACCGAGATCTCCAAGCCGTTCTCCCGGGCGAAATTCACAGCAGCAACAACATCCGCAACCCCCTGGCAACGTGCGATTACGGCCGGCCGCTTGTCGATCATTCCGTTGTGGACTCGTCTCGTCTCCTCGTACCCCTCATCACAAGGACGGAGAAGTGTGCCGGCAAAACTCTCACTTAGCTGTGCAAATGCGGCGTCATCAATACTCATCGCTTATTCCTTTCCGAGATCTAGTCATACAGGCTCCTGTCTAAAGCTCCGCAGGCCGACAAACGAACTGTCAATGTAAAAAGAAGTGTCCAGTGCCAACGAACACTGAGACTGCGTGACCCGCGCGCTCGATAGATCATGAGTTCTGAAAGTGCTTTATAGATTGCTATTGCTCAAAAGATTAAGTATAGAAATCTTATCACCACATAAATTAACCTGTCAATGGCCTCTTTTCGATGGTTGATGGGCGGAACATTTTGAATTGGCTTCGCAGCTTCTTCGTACTGCTAATCAGGAGAATTGTGGAATGCCTGAAATGATAGAGCACCAGCTTCGGATCGGCGAGAGTGCGCGACTCAAGAAAACCTTCTTCAGAGAAATTTGCGTGGTTTATGCAGGAATGGCGGCGGAACACGTTCATTCGCTGGCGGTCACACACTCTTGGGGACACAACGCCCTTGCTTACAACCTATACGTCTCACGTACTGTCCGCCAGATCCACGTGATAAAGGAACAAATCGAGATTCTCGATTTCGGAACTGACTATATTCGGTTTCGACACCTCAAATAAGGAAGTTCCGCCTTCCGGTGTGAGCGAAAGCACCTTCGTGGGCCGTGGTGCTCATGCGTCTTTCGCAGCCGACCTCATCGACCGGACAGATTGAATCAAGTTTCAGCAGCCGGTAACATGAACTTTTCGTCCTCCACGCTCAAAGAGAATCGTGCAGAATGCGGCTTTGTAGACTCGGTTCAAGCTCCTCTTCTCTCGGATGCCGTCTTCGCCTTCTAACCTCGATTCTGGTGTCTCTTCTGTGGTTGGCATGTTTTCCGATACAGGGTGCCCCGCCCTCCCAAAATGAGGACCGTCCCGATCTACCCACCCCGGACCAACTGAATGTGAAAGTTATCCCCGGGGGCGAAACGATCAAACTGGATGGAATCCTGGACGAGGAGGTATGGGGTTTAGCTGAGCCTGCAACCAAATTCTGGCAGCTTCGTCCGCAGGATCGCACCCCGGCGACGGAAAGAACAGAGGTGCGGATCGCTCAGGATGAACAAGCGCTCTACTTCGGAATCATGTGCTTCGATTCAAATCCTGACGGGATCATCATCCAAGACATGCGTCGGGATGCGCCTCTCTCCAACGATGATTACGTGGGACTCTACCTCGACACCTACCACGATCACCGAAATTTCTACTATTTCTCCACCAATGCTGCAGGAACCCGACGAGACGGCATCGTAACAGATGCCCGTTCCTACAACACCGCCTGGAACGGGATCTGGCAGGCCAAGGCGCGGATTACGGAAGACGGCTGGAGTGCGGAGTATCGCATCCCTTTTTCGACCCTCCGTTTCGGAGGCGAGCAACCAATGACTTGGGGCTTCAATATCAGCAGGGCGATCCGCCAGAAACAGGAGTCCGTATATTGGGCACCTATTGCTCGAGACCTAGGCCGATACGGCACCTGGCGGGGTGAGTTCTTTGGCCAGTTAGTGGGGATCGAAACGAGTGAAGCTTACCGGAAATGGGAAGCGGAACCGTATCTCCTCGTAGGAGGGGAGAGACGATACAGACCTGAATCGTCCGAGACCAAGTTCAACGTTGGGGGAGATCTTAGTTACGATTTCACGCCGAACCTAAGGGGAGACCTGTCGATCCACACCGACTTCGCCCAGGTAGAAGCTGACCAGGAAGTCATCAACTTTACTCGGTTTCCGCTCTTCTTCCCTGAAAAGCGAGAGTTTTTTCTGGAGAATGGCGGACTCTTCCACGTTGGCTACGAAGAAGAACTGTTGATGTTCTACAGTCGCCGGATCGGACTCTCCAGAGGTCAGGAAGTCCCCATTTTGCTGGCAGGTAAGCTGTCGGGGCGAGCTGGTCCCTTTTCCCTCGGAGTGATGAACGTTCAGACCGCGGAAACCGATCTGACACTCGCCGATGGCAGCGCATATCTCGAACCTTCTACCAACTACTCTGTCGTCCGAGTTAAGCGAGACATCTTTTCCAACAGTAGCTTCGGCGCAATACTGACCAATAAACAGGTCAATAGTGACGATTACAACCGACTAATCGGCTTTGACGGAAACTTCTGGTTCACCTCGGCGCTCAAAGGAGAGGCTTTACTGGCAAAGACTTTCAGTCCAACTGGGCTCGAAAGCGATATACTCGGAGTCGGTCGGCTCCTCTATGCTCAACACAATATCGTTGCCGACCTTCGTCACTACTCGGTTGGCCCCCACTTCGTTCCAGAGATGGGCTTCGTCCTCCAAAATGACCTCAGGCGTACCTCAGCCGACCTTGGGTATACCTACTGGATCAACGGGGAAAAGATCAGAAACATCAACTTCAGCGGGGGCCTGATTTATAGTTCACTCTATAATCACGATTTTTTCGCACGAAGGGGCGAAGTTGGGGCCCATCTGCTCCTGGAGTCCAACGATAAGTTTGGGTACATTTTCGGCACCGCGGATGAAAGGGTCTACGAGCCTTTCACCGTGGGGCCCATTACCATTCAGCCGGGAGACTACACGAACCCAATCCATAGTCTCTATTTTCAGTCGGACGCCTCCCGCCCCATTTCTTTACTTGCCACTTATGGCGTTATGGACTATTGGGGCGGCGATAGACAACAGCTGCTCGTATCAAACAACTTCCACCCGACTCCGAACCTCGCAATAGACCTTATATACACTTACAACACAGTCGACCATCCGGAAGGCGCTTTCAACACGACGACCATTAGCAATCGGATCCTCTACGCCTTCACGACCGACCTCTTCGTCAAATCGTACATCCAGTGGAATAACCTGGATAACAGGTTCTCAGCGAACTTCCTGCTGGGTTGGGAGTATCGCCCTGGGAGCGACCTCTACCTCGTCTACAACGAAATCCGCGATCGGTTTGACTCTCCTAACCTAGCTCCCCGCGACCGGATTCTCATGCTCAAACTTACCTACAACTTCAGGTTCTGAGGACCGTCGGGCGCCACCGGTAGTTCCTTTTCAGTAGCCGGCATTCTTCATCTTGAAAGGGAAGTAGTCTGGACGCATGGATCAGGAGAAACCTGAGAGTCGAGGGTTCAAATCAGTATGCATTGCCCCTGGGGAGGATGGCAAAAACGTAAAGACTCCTATTCGCTTTGTCCGGCGTGAAGAGCACCCTCCAGTCTCCTATCCTCAGCCGAAAGTCGCCTTTAAGTTTCCCCGTCAGTGGCTTGACGTGTGGCTGAAGAAGCGGTGATTCTTCGCCCGCGAGCTTCTGCAGAGCTTCCTTGATACGCCGCCGGGTCCTTCTGTCGAGTCTGAGGTACTGTTTCTCGGCTGAGGGTTTGACCTCAATCTGCCAGCTCTTCAAGAGACTTCCCTTTGATCCGGTTCTCTACCTCCGCCTTGCCCTGAGTGATCGCTTCGACCCACTCAGGCCGGGACAGCAACTCGAGAGTCTCTTTATGCCTCTCAATGTACTCATCGATGAGGTCTGTGAGGATCTCCTTGATCTCGGTCTTCTCGATTCCAGCGATGATTTTCAGGATATCCCTCTTCTCGGCCGGGATACGAACTGTCGCAGTTTCCATGATCCTTCTCGCTTACGCTACTAGGAGATTAAACCCTTAAGCGCCTTAAGTCAAAACCTGAATTCTAACGAGAAGTTCACAAGTCGTTAGACCTTGGCGAACTTGGCGGGCTTTGCGTGAAATCAATTCATCTCACGCCAAGAACGCAAAGACGCAAGGGGCGGAAAGAAAGCAGTAGCAAGGCCGCTATTCCTCCACCTTCTTTGGCGGATCGGTCAGTCTATTGAACCGTCTCAGCACATCCCTCAGACGATCCTGGGGCAGTGCATACACTTTGTTGCCGTTGATCCCGGTCATCGTTTCCGCGGCCACGAGGCTATTGACAATCGCCTCCTCCGTAGCTTCTGCTGTTGCTCGGAACAGTGGTGAGATTTCATCATTGGGCAGCATCTCAACCGATTGGATTGACGATCGGCCGGCAGCTCCGGGGTTTGCTGTCGAGAATGCGATGAAGATGTCACCCGAGGTATTGGTTCCTATCCCCCCAACCCGTGAGATTCCTATCGGCACCCTTCTGGCGATCCGTTTCAGCTGGTGGGGAAGCAGTGGAGCGTCGGTTCCCACTATGACAATGATCGATCCGGAACCTTTGCCTGTGCCGGATTCAGGAAGGAGATCCTTGATCTCCTCACCGACCGGGACTCCCGCGATGGTCAGTGTATCGCGTCCACCGTAATTTGCCTGAACCAAGACTCCGAGAGTGTATGTCTTCTCCCCCGCTTCCACCACTCGAGACGACGTACCGATTCCTCCTTTGAACCGGTGACAGATCATCCCGGTGCCGCCCCCAACATTCCCCTCCTCTACCGGACCTG
>JAUVSF010000100.1 GCA_030597245.1 Acidobacteriota bacterium | reverse complement strand
CGGAATGCCTCTCGGCGATCTGTTCGCGGGCTTTGTTGCCTCACGGATATCCCCAACCTTCGCTCTGCTTTCGCTAAGTCTCTTGCTCGTCGTTGTCGCAGCAGGCTTCCTGGTCTCCACTCGCGGGGTTAAGAGGCTATCGGGAGCTGCGGGCTGGGTGACCGGTTATCGGTTATCGGTTATCGGTGATCAGTGATCGGGGCTTGAGTCCTGAGTCTTGAGTCTTGAGGGTCTGTTGCTCAAACCGAAAAAGCGGAAGTTCGAAGCTCGAAATTCGAAACAATATCCAAGCTCGAATATCCAAGGACTGAAACGGGTTGTCGACGATCACCTATTTATAAACAGTCACTTTACGACGTCTTGACCTTAGACCTTCTAATTTTGAGCTTATTTTGAACTTCGGATTTCGAGCTTCGAGCTTAGCCCTCGGCCCTAATGCTCATTTGGGCAACACGCCCTTGACTCTTGAGTCTTGGGTCTTGGTATCTTCATTCGTGCTCGTGCTCGTGCTCGTGCTGGTAATCGGTCATCGGGGTAAGATTTACCACCAGGACACCAAGCACACCAAGGAAATCCGTGGTCTACTCACCTCTTACTACTTACGACCTATCTGCTTACTGCTCACGCCTCAGACGCCTATGCGCTCTTGGGCCCACAGATGCTCTGAAGAATCGGGGGGGGGAAGCCCAGAAGAGAAAAATGAGTTGACAAGAGCCATTGAGTTCGGGTAATTTACCGCGGCAGTCTTTTGGGAAACCGTTTTAGTGATGAATAATCTGTTGCTTACCAACATCATTCTTGCTCTTACCGTATTGGCTCTTGGCCTGTGCGGTTGGCCGATGTTGGGGGCACGGATCGAAACGATCACGTAACCAATCGCGAAAACAACAAAATTTAGCAAGCCCCCGACCTCGGGGGCTTTTTTTTGGCGGGGGTATTTGGTGAGAGTTAAGATTTGAGAAGTTTGACTCGGAAAAAGTGGTTTGCTAGCGTAGGTCGGAAAGAGTGGTTTGCTAGTGTAGCCGACTACCTTCTTTGAGAATTTCTGGAGGAATTATGTCTGACAGGGTGTACATTTTCGATACCACGTTGAGGGATGGGGAACAATCGCCTGGATGTTCCATGAACCTGGAAGAGAAGCTAAAGATGGCCCGGAAACTGGATCTTCTGAAGGTGGACGTCATCGAAGCCGGTTTCCCGATTGCTTCAGAGGGTGATTTCGAGGCCGTGAGGAGCGTCGCTGCTGAGGTTGAGAACTGCACTATCGCCGGACTCGCACGTGCGCACAGGTTGGATATTGAACGGGCAGGGGAAGCGGTCAAGGGGGCCAGAAAGCCTCGGATTCATACCTTTATTGCAACTTCGGACATCCACCTGGAGCATAAGCTTCGCAAGAGCCGATCAGAAGTTCTGAAGCAGGCTGCAGAGGCGGTCAAAATTGCGAGGGATCTTTGTGACGACGTCGAGTTTTCAGCTGAAGATGCCACCCGGAGCGATATCGACTACCTCGTGGAGGTTTTTGAGGCGGCAATAGAACAGGGTGCACGCACCATCAACATTCCAGATACGGTGGGCTATGCTGTGCCGCAGGAGTTCGGCCCCTTTGTCAAGGAAATTATCAGCAGGATTTCCAATAAGGAAGGGGTCATTTTCTCCTGCCATTGCCACAACGATCTGGGGCTGGGGGTGGCAAATTCCCTGGCAGGTGTCGAGAACGGATGCCGACAGGTTGAGTGCACGATCAACGGAATCGGTGAGCGAGCTGGGAATGCGGCTCTCGAAGAGATTGTCATGGCACTTCGGACGCGAAAAGACAGAATGCCCTACCACACCGAGGTAGTGACCGAGGAGATCTATCCGGCCAGCAGGCTGCTTACCAATCTTACTGGAGCCTACGTACAGGCCAACAAAGCGATAGTCGGCAAGAATGCTTTTGTCCACGAGGCAGGAATTCATCAGGATGGAATGCTTAAAAAGGCGATTACATACGAGATCATGACCCCGCAGTCGGTGGGTATTGTGAGCAGTACCCTGGTTTTGGGTAAACACAGCGGGCGGCATGCTCTCCGAAACAAGTTCGAGGAACTCGGCTACACTCTCGATAAGGAAGAAGTGGATCGCGCCTATTTCTTCTTCACGAAGCTGGCGGACCAGAAGAAGGAAGTCTATGACGATGACCTGATCGCCATCATTCAGGACGGTATTAAGCTGATCCCAGATACCTGGAGCTTGAAATATGTGCACTCCTCTGGCGGGAATCAGGAACTTTCCACAGCTGTCGTGAAACTTCAGCGGGGTGAGGAGATTCGTGCAGAATCGGCCTTCGGAGATGGGCCCGTGGACGCCTGCTGCAAAGCCATCGACGCCCTTACCGGCCAGAACGGTCGCCTGTTGGAATACTCGGTCAGCTCCGTCACCCGTGGCAAGGATGCCCTGGGTGAAGTTTTCGTTCACGTCCAGTTCAATGACAGGACCTATACTGGGAAAGCAGCTAGTGTGGATGTGATTGATGCGAGTGCACGCGCCTATTTGAACGCTGTGAACAAGGCCATACATGAACAAAAGCGCCTCGAACAGAAGGTTTGAGCGCCTTCCCAGACCTGGTGCGGATGCGAAAGTGTCCCCTTAGTTCTCGGATTGCCTTATGGGAAAAACACTCTTTGAGAAAATTTGGGATAGCCATGTCGTTTTTGAGGAGCCTGGGAAGCCCGCGCTTCTTTATATCGACTGTCATCTGGTTCACGAGGTGACCTCACCGCAGGCTTTTGAGGGGCTGCGTCTTAGTGGCCGAAAAGTGCGGCGGCCAGATCTGACGCTCGCGACTGTCGATCATAACGTTCCAACAACCGACCGCTCTCTCCCGATAGTGGATCCGCTCTCCCGCTTGCAGGTGGAGACACTGGCTCAGAACTGCGCAGAATTCGAGATTCCGTTTTACGACCTGGACAGTCCCCAACAGGGAATAGTCCATGTTATCGGTCCTGAATTGGGCGTTACCCAGCCGGGAATGACCGTTGTTTGCGGGGACAGCCATACGTCAACACACGGAGCATTCGGGTCGCTGGCTTTCGGAGTCGGAACGAGTGAAGTGGAGCATGTCCTTGCGACTCAATGTCTCCCGCAGGCCAGGCCGGAGACTTTTCGAATTGAAGTCAATGGCTCGTTGACTCATGGCGTTACAGCCAAGGACTTGATTCTGTACATCATCAGAACCATCGGGACTGACGGTGCGACCGGTAGCGTTGTGGAGTACACCGGGAAAACAGTGAGCGCGCTTTCTATGGAAGAGCGCATGACGGTCTGCAACATGTCCATCGAAGCGGGGGCGCGGGCTGGGATGATCTCGCCGGACGAAGCGACGTATTCCTATGTGGAAGGTCGGCCTTTTGCGCCAGATGGTCAGCAGTTTCAAGAAGCTCTGGAGCGCTGGCGGAAGCTCCCGTCTGATGCGGATGCGGTGTTCGATCGTGAATTGAGGTTGGAAGTTTCTGAATTGCCTCCGCAGGTAAGTTGGGGCACCAGTCCGGGGATGGTTACTGATGTAGACGGGAATGTTCCCACGCTTGATTTTTTCTCGGATGAGAATGCGCGTCGAGCGGCGGAGAGGGCACTGGAGTATATGGGCCTGGAACCGGGGACCGCAATGCAGGAGGTTCGTCTGGATCTGGTTTTCATTGGATCATGCACAAACTCCCGTATCGAAGACTTGAGGAATGCTGCGAAGGTCGTAGACGGGAGGAGTGTCGCGCCGGGGGTCGATGCTCTGGTTGTTCCTGGTTCTCAGCAGGTCAAGAAGCAAGCCGAGGCTGAGGGTTTAGACGAGATCTTCCGAAAAGCAGGCTTTGAATGGCGCGAGGCTGGGTGCAGTATGTGCCTGGCGATGAATCCGGATAGCTTAAGCCCGGGACAGCGCAGTGCATCAACCTCAAACCGAAACTTCGAAGGGCGCCAGGGACGGGGGGGACGAACCCATCTCGTCAGTCCTGAGATGGCTGCAGCTGCAGCCATCGAGGGCCGTTTTGTCGATATTCGTGAGTGGGATTATTGACGAGGTAGATCCGTTTCGCTCCGTGACGACTGGTTACATTAATGGGCACGAGAGTCTCCAGCTAGTGGGGAGGCGGAATAGGGACGATAGGAAGCAATATGGAGCCGTTTGCGAAACACAAAGGTGTCGTAGCAGCCCTGAACCGGGTAAACGTGGATACGGACCAGATCATCCCAAAGCAGTTTCTCAAGAGGATCGAGCGTACCGGCTTTGGGCAATTCCTCTTTTTCGACTGGAGATTGTTTCCTGATGGCTCTTTAAACCCTGACTTCGAGTTGAATCGAGAAGAATTCGAAGGGGCTTCGATTCTTTTGGCAGGCGCAAACTTTGGCTGTGGGTCCTCTCGGGAACATGCCCCCTGGTCTCTCCTGGATTATGGATTCCATGTCATCATTGCGCCCTCATTTGCTGACATATTCTTCAACAATTGCTTTAAGAACGGAATGCTTCCGATCCGCCTTTCGCAGGCAGAGGTGGATCGCCTCTTCGAGCGGGTGGAGGAGACTCGAGGGTATCAACTTACGATCGATCTCGAGGCTCAGACCGTAAACGACGACCATGGTCTCAGACTTCATTTTGAGGTGGACAGTTTCCGCCGAGATGCACTCATCGGGGGCCATGACGATATTGGACTGACACTGCAACACGAAGACAAGATAGAAGCCTTTGAAGCCCGCAGAAGGGCCGCACGCTAGCTTCATGCTTCACCGTTGGGATATCTCGCCTAAAGAAGCCATCGCTTTACAGAGATCCTTGGCTGGAAAAGTCAAAACTGAATTAAGTCTGGGCCAACCCGAAACCGTAGCCGGTGTTGACGTTGCCTATTTGAGGGAAAGCAATCAATCGATTGCCAGCGTGGTTGTACTCAGTCTCCACGATCTCCTGCCGATAGAGGTGGCAGTGGCCCGGGTGCCGACGCCTTTTCCCTACCTGCCGGGGTTGCTGAGTTTTCGCGAAATACCTCCGATTCTCGAGGCCTTTGGAAAGTTGTCCCAGAATGCCGACCTCGTTTTCGTCGATGGCCACGGGAAGGCCCATCCGAGGAGAATCGGGATCGCCTCTCATTTGGGATTATGGCTGAATAAGCCGACTATAGGCATCGGGAAGTCCCGTTTGTGCGGGAGCTACGAAGAGCCCGGCCAGGATCGAGGTAGTTCGTGTGACTTGATCGACCGCGGCGAAACCATCGGATGCGTGCTGCGGACCCGGGCTGGAGTAAAGCCGGTTTTCGTGTCAGTTGGATTCGGTCTGGCCCTGGACGTCTGTGTCGAGTGGACCCTTAAAGTCACAACTCGCTATCGTCTCCCCGAACCAATCCGAGCCGCAGATCGCATCGCGGCTCAGCACAAGGAAACTGGGGGCTAGGAAGGGGGGGAGTAAGACCCAACTCCCAGCCCCCAGATCCCAGTCCCCAATTCCCAATTCCCGGTTCTTACTGAACCTCGAAATCGGTACCAACTCTCATGGCGCCCCATTCCATCAAGAAGTGGCCGGGGTCAAGGGTAATCGTGAAGATTTCAACCAATTCGCTCCTCTCCTCATTATTGAGTGGGACTTCGATGTTCCCACTCTCCTGATTGATTACCAGATGCCAGGAATCTTCGGTTACTCTCTTGGCGGTCAAACGGTATTTTCCGGGTTCGACAACCTTGTCGCCGAACTTCAGTGTGGCTTCAGTGTTCAGAGTCGTTTCAGTATTCATTCCCATGCGCCAGGTTCCCCCGACAGGGAGCTTGGCCAACATGTCACGACCCTGCAGAGAAGGCCGTCCGTACTCAATTTCGATCTTTTTTCCGGAAACGGTTGTCGTAGCTGTGCCTCTTTGTGCGAAGGCACTCGAAGCAAACAACAGAAACAAACTTGCGAACAGAATGAAGGATTTCTTCATTGGACTTTCTCCTACTATGTTGGTTGATTTGGGGATGTTCGTTAAATCTAAACCTCATTAGTCTACACTAAAAGATCCTCTGTCAGGCATGCAGGCTGAAACGGAGGCAAGCAAGGACCGGTGAGAGGCCTCCGGAATTAGCCTGCCGACAATGAGTTCCGCGTCGGACGGAAGACAAGCTTGCCACGTCGGGAACGAGCTGCACAGCGACGACCTGGAAGGCCATCCTCCCACCGGAAGATAAGCTTCCAGCCTGTCCGGCCGAAGTTTGAAAAACGAAGGCGGGGCTTGTCATGTTGGAAACTGACCGTTTGGTGACGACCTGGAAGGTCATCCTCCGCCGGGATCATGCATGAGGTGTAAGCGGTTAGCGAGGTAACTGTTGTTGGAGTGGGAAGGTAAGCTTCCAGCCTGTCCCGCCGAAGTTTGAAAAACGAAGGCGGGGCTTGTCACTTTGGAAACTGACCGTTTGGTGACGACCTGGAAGGTCATCCTCCGCCGGGATCATGCATGAGGTGTAAGCGGTTAACGAGGTAACTGTTGTTGGAGTGGGAAGATAAGCTTCCAGCTTGTCAATGACTGCCTGGAAGGCCACCCTCCCCGCGCTCCTTTCGCAGGTTAGGCCGGCATTCAGGTGCGCGCCTTATGACTATAATAGAGCCGTGGAAGATAACTCTTTAAGCTGGAAGCACGCAGAGTTGTTCCGGCATCCGGAAGAACTCATCTATCGCACTTGCTACGCCTCCTCGGATCTTCGGAAGTTGCTGGGCAGCGCTGAGACCCGGTCAAGCATCCGACGTTTGCCGACGGTGCAGTTCTTTTTTTCCTTGAAGGAGTTAAGCGACGAAGAGGTCGTTCAGCTGTTGCCTCATTTAACTGAGGATCAGTGGGCTGGAATTCTAGACCTTGACCTCTGGACGAAAGATCAAGTCAATCTAGGGCATTTCCTGAAGTGGGGACAATTCATTCTTCAGGCCGAAGACGCCGTTGCTCGAAAACTCCTTCGGGCGACGGATCCAACCCTTTGGCAACTCGCCTTTAAGCGTGACCTTGAGCTGTTTGCCCGGACGGAGGAGGATGAATTCGAGGCTGAATTCGAGGCTGAATCTGAACATAGCACATTCGTGACACCTGACGGGCAGTACCTGGTCGTGTTGCCTGGGGATGCTGAGAAGGCACGTTTGTATCACCAGTTGATAATCAGGCTGTACCAGCTTGATCAATCATACGTTTCCCATTTGTTCAATCAGGCCAGGTGGACGACCTCAATCGAACTCGAAGAGACGGCGTATCAAGAGCGAAAGCGTCGAGTTGAGGGCATGGGATTCCAAGATTATTTCGATGCTATGGAGATATATGCGGAACGGTCGGTAGGCGAGAAGCTGTCGGAGAAAAGGTGGGTTTCTGAACAGAAAGAGAATATCAGTGTTCTCCCGATGCGATTGACTGGTGAGGAGGCTGGACCTCTTCTCATGTTTCGGGCGCTCGCTGTCCTTTCGAGAGAAGCAGAGATTCAGAACGTTCTGGAGGAGCTCTTCTTTGTCTGTAACAAGCTATTATCTGCTGACCAGGTTTCACCCGGCGATCCCGCCAAAATCAAGGAAGGGATTCGGAAAGCCATCAGCGGTATTAACTTGGGGCTGGAAGTCTGGTCGGAAGGTGAACTCGAGAGAGCGGTCAGTGGTGTTCACCGTTATCATCTGGTCTCATTCTTTCAGATCGGCTTCGGAAAGTTGTCTCTGCTTCGCAGGTCGGCACAGACTCTAAGGGGAAAGGCACCCCTGGGGTCTTTTCTCGAGGCGGCTGTCGACAACTTCTGCCGCCGGTTTCCCGTGCTTAGTGAGCAAGTCGGAGGGAAGATTCACCAAAGGTATTTTGATACGCGTTCCGACCTCGAATGGGCCCGCAAGATCATGGAGGAAGTGATCCAGCAGGAGCGGTGAACCGGTGAACCGGTAATCGGTGATCGGTGATCGGTTGTCGGGGTGCCGGTTGTCTCGGAATTCAGGTTTTCATCTAATTGTGACTTGACGCCAGGGGCATGAAAGACCGGACAACCCTTACAAGACCCAAGACCCAGTTCCCCTACAGCAACAGATAACGGGCGACAAAGAGGATTCCAAGGGCATAGACTAGTCCGGAAGCTTCTCGGGAACGGCCCGAAAGAAGCTTCAGGGCCGGGTAGCTAATAAAACCGAAAGCGATTCCATCTGCGATCGACCAGGAAAACGGAATGGCGACAATTACGAGGAACGCTGGGAAAGATTCGGTAATATTGGACCAGTCAATCTTGTTGATACTTCCTGCCCTCAGGGAACCAACTACAATCAATGCTGGTGCGGTTATCGGTTTCAGGATAGCACCACCCTCGACAGGTACGCCTCCACCCACCATTTGAACTAGCGGTGAAAAGAACAGGGCCAGGAGGAAGAGTGCCCCCGTCACCATGTTGGCAAGGCCGGTCCTGGCCCCAGCTTCGACACCCGTAGCGCTTTCAATGAAGGCGGTCACAGTGGATGTACCAAGAGCGGATCCCAGTACCGTGCCGGAAGAGTCGGCGATCAAGGCCGGGGTTGCCCGCGGCAGCTTACCATCGCGCAGAAAACCGGCACGTTCACTGACACCGATCAACGTGCCGATCGCATCAAAAACGGCCATGAACAGGAAGATCACAATCACAGGGATCATGGCTACGTCGAGCAGCCCTCTGAGGTCCATTTTCAAAAAGGTAGGCGCGAGAGAGGGAGGCGGAGCAACGAGCCCCTGCCAGCTGATGAGGCCAAGTGCCCAGGCCAGAAATGAAGTTGCCAATATCCCCAGGAGGATCGCACCTTTTACCTTACGTGCCATCAAAGTAACAGTAATCAGCAGACCGATGCAGGCCACCAGGGTCGGAGTCAAGGAAAGATCCCCAAGTTTGAGAAAGAAGGTGCCTTCGGGTTTCACCACAATTCCCGCGTCAACCATTCCTATGAAGGCTATGTAGAGCCCGATTCCCACGGCAATGGCATGTTTGAGACTCACGGGCACGGCATCGATAATCAGTTCGCGTATCCGAAGAAAGGTAAGCAGAAAGAAGACGATCCCTGATACAAAAACCGCCGCCAGAGCGACTTCCCAGGAGATTCCCATTCCTATTACGACACTCAGGAAGAACAGGTTCTCTCCCATGCCCGGGGCCAGAGCTATAGGATAGTTTGCAGCAAGACCCATGGCTAAGGTTGCGACGGCTGCTGAAAGGCACGTAGCCGTCATTACAGCTCCAAAGTCCATGCCTGTCTGGGATAAGATCGCGGGATTCACAAAGACGATGTAGGCCATCGTCATGAAGGTTGTCAGGCCACCCAGAATCTCTCGCTGCAAGGTGGTCTCGTTCTCTGTCAGCTTGAAAAGTCGCTCGAGCATCCGGTCCCTCCCCGCTTAACCAAGCCGCAGCTACATCTTAGCACTAACTTGAGTGGCTTGGGTCTTGAGGCTTGAGGCTTGGGACCTGAGCCTTGGTATCCTAACTCGTGCTCGTGCTCGTGCTCGTGCTCGTGCTCGTAATCGTAATCGTAATCGTAATCGTAATCGAACAGGTTCCTCAGCCATGGGACTTACCACAAGGCACCAAGCACACAAAGGAAACTTGATTCTTGGTGATCAGGGTGTTTCTGTCGTGAGAGCCGGTCAGTGGTTGCCGCATTCCGCATGCCCACCTCCAGAGCGGATATTCTCCTGCGGTTATTCGAGGTGCTGGTCCCCGCAGACATCAACGTCGCCGGGCCAACCATAGAGAACTCCCACATTATTCACGCAGAAGAGTCCATCCTGACACTCTGCATCCCCGTCGCAATCCCCTTCGCCTTTCCCACAGGGTCCGCAGAGTGCACAGTAGTCATAGTGGCCTGGTTCGACAGGACATTGACCCCCTGCGGAAAGGCATACGTCAACCTGCCAGTCCCAACCAAAATCGGCGCCGATATTATTCACGCAGAGGAGTCCATCCTGACACTCTGCATCCCCGTCGCAATCTCCCTGACCTTCTCCACAAGGTCCGCAAACGGAGCAGTAGGCATTTGATCCCGGGGAGTCATCACACTCTGCATTGGCCACGCAGACGTCCACGTTTGATTCGAACCCGTAGTCCTCTCC
The DNA here is from genome assembly GCA_030597245.1 of Acidobacteriota bacterium. Lineage (GTDB taxonomy): Bacteria > Acidobacteriota > UBA6911 > RPQK01 > JAPXNP01 > JAUWTT01. The sequence continues at coordinate 1,886 of JAUVSF010000100.1, read as the reverse complement.
CACGTTATCCGCACAAATCAATCCGGGCAGGCACTCTCCGTTCGAGTCACAGTCGCCTTCTCCTTCGTCACAAGGGCCGCATAAGAAGCAAAAGTCCCAATCACCGTGCAATTGGTCGCAGTCTTCAACTGAATAGAACTGGCAAACGTCGATAGTAGAACCAAATCCATACTCAGCCCCGACGTTGTTGGTGCAAATCAGTCCCTCCGCGCAATCGGCTGACCCGTCGCAGTCACCCTCCCCTTCCTCACAGGGGCCGCAGAGTTTGCAGTAGTTGTCCGAACCGAGTAATTCTGCGCACTCCTCTTCACTACGTGGTACACATACTTCAATGTCTGCAGGCAATCCGTAGTCCGCCGCTGCATCGGTACAGAAGAGCCCTATGTCACACTCAGCGTCGGAGTCACAGTCTCCCTCCCCTTCCTGCCAAGGCCCGCAGACGGTGCAGTAGTGGATAGACCCCAGAGGTTCGGAGCAGGTTCCGCTGCCGACACAGACGTCCACATTAGATGCCCAGCCGAAGAACTCTCCAACGTCGTTGAGACAAGAAACTGTGGTTCCTTCGCACTCGTCGTCCGAATCACAGTCTCCCTGGCCTTCTTTACATGGGCCGCAAATACGGCAGTAGTCAGGGTGCCCGAGGGAAACCGGGCACTCGGCTTTGCACACATCGACGTCGGCGGGGAAGCCATAGTCAGCACCGATGTTGTGGATGCATAGCAATCCGCTTCTACAGTCGTCATGCTCGTCGCAATCTCCCTGGCCCTCATCACACGGTCCGCAAACATCACAGAACACGGGGTCCCCGCTGGGTACCGGGCATTCGCCCGCTCCCTGAACACGGCAAACATCGACGTCCGAACGCCAACCGTGAAAGTCGCCAACGTCGCTCAAACAGACGAGATCACCCGCGCATTCCTGATCGCTATCACAGTCTCCGATATTCTCTTCACAGGGGCCGCATAACGCACAGTAATCGTAATGGCCTTCGATTATCGGACATTCTTCCTCGTCGTCACTGTCGATCGGCGCGAGGCAGACATCCACCTGGCTTGAGAGCCCAAACAGACTGCCGGAATTGTTCACACACAGGAGTCCGGCTGCACACTCCTCGTCTCCGTCGCAATCGCCTTGCTCCTCCTCGCAGGGTCCACAAACGGCACAGTAGTCGAAGCTCCCTTCATTCAGCGGGCATTCTTCCTCGTCAACGGTTATGCAAACGTCAACATGCGAAGGGAAGCCGTAGCTTGCCCCTATGTCATCGACGCAAGTCAACCCTTCTGAGCATTCCTCGTCTCCGTCGCAGTCCCCTTCCTCTTCGATGCATGGACCGCAATCAGCACAGTAGTCTTCGTCACCCGGCTTAAGGGGGCAAGCAAACTCCGCTGACACACATACATCTACATTCCACCACCAGTCGAAGGCGCTTCCTACATCGTCCAGGCAGATTAAGTCGCCTGTACAGTCGCTGTCGCTGTCACAATCGCCTTCGCCTTCTTCGCACGGGCCGCAGAGGGCGCAGTAATCGTAGTGTCCCTTGTCGACAGGGCAGGAGCTCCCCGCATCGACGCACACATCGACAAAGGCGTCCAGCCCATGCTCCAGCCCGTTGTCATTTCCACAGACAAGTCCAGCTGCGCACTCACTGTCCGAGTCACAGTCCCCCTCTCCCTGGCTGCACGGACCACAGACTAAACAGAAGTCATAATCGCCCATCTCAAGCGTGCAGTCAGCCGTACTAGCAGCAACCGTTGACGTTCCGGTGACGGTCGAGAATCTAGACGGGCGTGCAACGGAGACCCTGTCATTTTCGACCAGGTGAATGGGCCCCAGATCGAACTCTTTCAATCCCACATTGGCCTTCAAGACAAAACGGTCTTCTTCAT
>JAUVSF010000159.1 GCA_030597245.1 Acidobacteriota bacterium | reverse complement strand
TACCGCCTGCTTTGCCTTGTACTTCTCCTCTCGAGAAGTTGGGAGCCAGAGCAACTGGCGAGCCGTGTTCATAATGGAGTAGTCGGTGGAGTTCTCAGCCGTCTTGGCCCATCGGATCATAGCAAAACCCGCACCCGCCGCGACGATTCCATAGGCTCCCATTGAAACGAAGGGCAGAATCAGAAGGGTCCAACGGAGCCCACCATACTTCACGATACGAGACACTACAAAAGCCTGGAGAATCACTGCAACAATGTTGACCCAGAAAAAGAAGTTGCCGTAGAACTCTCCAAGATAGGCTCCCTGGTCTGTGATAGCACTCTGTGCCAGCAGTGTGGCAGCCCGGCTCGTGGCCAGTTCACTGAGGATGTATTCTCCCGTCGTATTGACCACGTTCAACAGGACAAACAGAAGAGCGATCAAGGAGATATAGCGGCTCTTGAACACCAGCGCGAAGCCGTTTCCCTTCTCGAGCGTTCGTTTGGCAGTCTGCTCGTCCCCTATCCGATCCTCCTTGCGGTTGACGATTGCATAACAGGCCAGAGAGACGAGAAGCAGAACCGTCGAAACGTGCAACATCAACTGGGGTTGGATTCCCGAAGCAAAGAGCTTCTCGGCAATCAGGGCTCCCACAGGTGCACCTGCAGTCATCCCGATTCCAATAATAGGGAAGAGTCTGTTGCCCGCCTCCTTCGTGTAAATGTCGTTTGCATAGGACCAGAATTGGGCAATGACGGTTACACTGAAGAAGCCCACCCAGATAAAGAAAAAGACTCCTACGTGCGGTATCTTCGCTCCCACAGCAAGAGAGAATAACTCGATGTTTATTACAAAGAAGAGGGTCACTCCTACAATTAGCTTGAAGCGATCGACGCGTGAAGAGAACCAGCCGTAAAGAGGAATGAAGGCCATCAACACCAGCGCCTGTCCTGCCGCGGAATAGGACTTCCCCACGGCCCCGCCTTCCACCAGTATCAAGGGCTCACGGATCGTCTTAATCACGTAGTAGCAGACGAGCAGCAAGAAAACATTCGTCAGCATCAGGAGAACGGTGACCGATTCACCGGAACGTACGTCACTGAAGAGACGAAGGAAACGGTCGAGAAGCGTCGATTCACTGGTTGAGGTTCTGGCGCTCTCTTCATTCATCGGATGTCCCTCCGCCACATATAACGGGTTGTTCCCTGGACCGCTCGGTGGACAGAGCGGTTTACCGAGGTGCTCTGCGTAAGGGCACAAGCGCCCTGTATCGAGCCGTCCGCGGGCCCGTCGCGAGCATACTAACTTCTAAGGATTCCAGACGCAATGTTTGAGAAGAACAGCTTGAAGTAGCTTCCAGAACCTACTCTCAGCGCATTTCGATAGCCCGTGCCGGGGATTCGCGTTCAATCCCTACCACTTCGTATCCGCCTCCAGTGGGCCGCAAGTATACGTTGACCCCTTGAGTCCAGTTCGGGTGTTCCTCGTTCAATGAGTGAATCTCGGCCAGGAGCAATGTTTCACGATCAAAAAGAAACGGCTCTCTGAACCCCAAGCTGCAACTCGGTTGGCTGACAACAACCGAGTCCAAGCCGGCGACAATCTTCTCGGTCTGGTTGTCAAACAGATGCCAGAATACCTGATACCGAGTACTCCCCTTGGTGGTGAACTCATACTGCTCCGACAGGTTTGTGAAATGCAGCGTCTCGCCTTCCATCCGAAACTCGTCGAGCGGGTTCAGCAACTCGATTCCCCACTTACCACACTTCAGCTGTCGTTCCACCAGCACTTTGTGAAAATAACTTGTATTGTGCTGCTCCGTATACTGGCCCGTCTTTACGATCGCCATTAACTCCTCGGGCGTGAACTTCATGAGGATCTTCGCGGCCCAAAATGCATCCCGGGCTGTCATCCTTACAAAGGCCGGGTTTGGATAATCGTTCCTCCATCCCTCAGGATCAAACCATTCCGACTCCCATCGTCCCACCGCTTGGTATTTCGGAAACTCGGGCCAGGTCACTTTCCTGTAAGTGGGAACCGTCACCCCAAATCCAGCCGCATTGCGCTTCATCGCCTTCAAAGGTATTGAGTAGTTGAACCCCAGGTAGGCCAGCTGGATGTGAACCGAACCGCTTCCGAACGTCGACCCAAAGTCCATCAGGTAGTGCTTTACGTAGTGCCTTCCATTCTCCTCGACCCAAGAAGCGTGAGTGTTCTGTGCGCGAGTGTCGTCATGGTTCGTCCAAGCGGCAAACAATCGGAGACCCCGCAATTCTCGCCTGTTCTCATGCAGAATGACATCGTTAGGGTCGTCTGTCCGGGTGCCGAAGTAACGGAAAGGTCCAAGCAGAGTGCCCTCCATGAACTTGCTGGCCGTTGCCCTCACGGTGCCGTCCGGCAGCCTCGGAACTTCACTCAGCATCCTCCTCAAGCCAAAATCAGTCAGCCTCACCTTGTCCCCAAAGCTGTCCTCGACCATCGTTCCTTCTTTAATCTTGAAGCGCTTTGGGTCAACGTGCACGACGTAGTTCTGAGGCACGTTGTATCCGAGTGCATAGAATATTTTCGATGCGATGGTCTCGGCTGCAGTCGCCAGCTCTGGAACATCGACCGGATCGAACTTGATGACGAACCTGTCACCTTTGTCAGTTTCGATGAAGAACCCTGGTGTAACCCCCTGGCTCTTGCCGCGGAATACCCACCAATCCTCAGCCGGATTTGGTGGCCCGTCGAAGTTGGCCCCTCGGGCCAGTTCCTCGATTGTCATCTGATTCTTGGCGAAGCGGTTCGTATACCAGCTCGAGTCCGGCACCTCGTCCAGTGAATTCACATTCTCCGCTTCACTGAAGTCTGGATCGCCCAACTCTGTAAAGATATGGCCAAAACGGTCGAACAGATCACTCAGCTCAATCTCCTCAGGTTCCGTTCCAACGTCGATGAAACGATCGTTGTCTATCAACATTGGATCCGAGTCATGAAACTTCTGAGCCGGAAGTGAGCTGACAATCCCAGCCAGCAATCCAAGTATCAGTCCTGCGTATGTTGCTGTCCTTATCATCGCCATCCTCAAACTCAGAACCCCATACCACTACTCAAATGAATTACAAAGCCTTCAGGGCTCCCTGCAAGATCAATGCTGAAGAACATATCTCCGGGCGCGTGGACCCGTATCCCCCAACCGCCTCCCCAGTGCAGGTCCTTGAGATCGAAGTCTTGATATTCCCGAAATACTTTGCCCGTGTCAGCAAAGAACGCGCAATCGATATACGGCATCAACTCCCACCGGTATTCCATATTCAATATCAGGTTGCGCACGTCTCGAAAGCGAAACTCTGAGTAGCCACGAAGCGTTTTTGCGCCCCCTATGGTTTCCATCAGATAAAATGGAACTTCCTTACCACTGTCGGCCTGCATATGCGCGGTTCGAAACCGTATCGCAATTCTTCGGTTTCGATACCCGAGCGGAATGATGGCTCCGGCCTCGCCGACCACTTTAACCGAGTCGTATTTTTCCAGGGTCTGGTCGTCATAGCGGAAGCCCTCCACGCTGAACACGGCTCCCACCGGTGGAAAATCCCATCGATCGAAGAGCTTGAACTTGATCCCTCCCCCATAAATATTGAAGTTGGTGTCCTCGTCTCCAAATCCAGGCACTCCAGGAAACATACTTCCCATAGTGGGCTCTTTATCTCCGTCCCTGGCCTCGGTCTGGAGCCGCTCAAACCTGCCGGTCAGTTCGAGAAAACGGCTCACATCCGCGGCGACTCCGGCTCGAACGAAATAGCCCAACTGCCGGTAGAAACTCCGATCGTCTTTACTTGAATCGTTTCCGAGGCCGAAGAAGTTCACCTGGGTGTAATCGAGATAGGCCGCGTTGATCTTCGTACGTAACCAGCTGTTACGCTGAGGTGCTGGGAACTCAATCATTCCATCGTACTGCGTGTAACCCTTTGTCGAGTAACGAGCATTCACCTGGAACTGGGTGTATTGACTTTCCTGCCCGTAGATGTAGCCTGCGCCGAAAACGGTCCCCGAGCCAGATAGCATTCCTCCAATGACCGGTCGGAAACCTGCCCATCCTTTTCGAAAGATCCGTGCCGGCATGCGGGCCTTCTCCCAGCGCCGCATTCGCTTCTCCCAGGGATTGGCGAGATGGGGCTCCAGCCTTGCCGACTTCTCCTGACGCAACCGCTCCAGTCTCTCCTGCTGAGATTCACTTGCTTGAGCCAGGATGGGAGCCGTTGCGCTCAAAAGGAAACACCCGAGACTCACCACAACGCGAGGAAACTTCACCCATGTCCCTGTTTTCACTGCAGCAGTCTCGTTTTGCATGGATGTTCTATTCGCAGTTCCGTCTCAAGTTAACGATCTCGATTGGAAGGATCTGATCCAGTCATAGCCGTCTGTAATAACCAGGGACCAATGTATGGCGGCATGGTCAAGGTAATGTGGATAGACTACCAGATACCAGATACCAGATACCGGGGGAGGCAAACAGGATCAACCACTAAAGCACGAATTCACTAGTAAGATCTTCTTGTGTCTTAGTGATTTAGTGGTTTGATCCCCAGCCCCTGACTCCCAGATCCCAGACCTCCATAGCTCGAAGAGCGAAGGAGGATACCGGATGCCGGCATCTAAGGCGATTGTCTTACCGGTTAGAGTGATCTTGTCAACCTCAGTGGGCTTGCCTATTCAGGTAGAGCGAAGGAAAATGGTCAACATCAAGAATTACCCGCATGCAGCAATGAGGCCTAACAAGAGAGTTACCAGTACTCGAAGGAGAGGAAGATCGACTTTCGAGTACGATACTTATCACTGATGACCGATGAGCGATCACCGATCACCGATTACCGATCACCGGCCATCCAGGGAGGATTGAATGGGAAAAGAGAGAAGGAAAAAGACTTCGAAGCAAGGTAAGGAATCCGAGAAGACACAGGAAATGCACTTTGAGGACGAACCTTACCCTTATGACAAAAAACTGAAAACCAAGGAATACGAAAAGACGCTGGTGGCGCTCCAGATTGAACTTCTCAAGCTGGAAGGATGGGCGAAAAAGAACGGCGAGCGAATTGTGATCTTCTTTGAGGGCAGGGATGCTGCCGGCAAAGGAGGCACTATCAAGAGATTCACCGAACATCTGAATCCTCGGGACGCTCGGGTTGTCGCTCTTCAAAAGCCTAATGAAACAGAAAAGGGGCAGTGGTATTTTCAGCGCTATTTGCAGCACTTCCCCACTGGGGGCGAAATCGTGTTCTTTGACAGGTCCTGGTATAACCGGGCGGGCGTCGAGCCGGTGATGGGATATTGTACGCCGACCCAGTATCTGGAATTCGTCAGGCAGGTTCCGCGGCTCGAGCGGATCCTTGTGGAAAGTGGGATTCACTTCTTCAAACTATGGTTCGCTGTGAGTCGTCATGAACAGCGCAAACGCTTCGAGGCCCGCCGAACCGATCCCTTGAAGCAGTGGAAGCTGAGTCCGGTTGACGAAGCTTCGATCGCCAAGTGGGACGATTACACGAAGGCCCGCAATCGGATGTTTTATCTTACACATACACGTGATGCACCGTGGACCGTCATCCGATCTGACGACAAGAAGCGGGCGCGAATCAACACCCTTCGTTTCATCCTTAACAGCGTTCCTTATGCAGGAAAGGATAAGGATTTGGTGTCTGCGCCGGACGAGAAAATCGTAAAACCGGCCACGGCTCTGATGCCGAACGACGATGAGATTATCTACAGTTTTGTGCGCAAGACCTAGCCGACTCTTCGGAGGTTTCGTGTAGTGGGTGACAGACGATACGGAGCTAGTCGGTAGGGTTTTGGCAGATAGGCGGAGGCGGGTGTTTCGGCTCCCGCGCGTCTCTGGAAGCTGGTAGTTCGTGTTTGAGGTTCCTCAGCTGCAGGGTTTACCACTAAGTAACAAAATCACTAAGATACCATTATGCTTGGAGTGGGCAACGAGTGGGCAACTTTGATGGTAAATTGAGTTAAGGGCAATGTTCGAAAGACACAGTGTTTTCTGGAAAATCCGGAGGTTCCTCTCCCCCCAGGCAATCGTCGGAACCTGGAAGATCACAGCCCTTCGAACTTCTTGAAGAAGAAAGACTGTAAATGGTCCAGATCACGGACATGCGATTCAGTTATGGGGAAAGCGGCTTCCGACTCGAGATCCCGAGTTTGGAGATCGAAGTCGCAGAAAAAGTCTCCATGATTGGTCCGAGTGGCTCGGGAAAAACAACCCTTTTGAACCTCATTGCAGGAATCTCGGTTCCGGAGAAAGGCCAGATCAGGATCGGGGACGACGAGATAACTGTCCTTTCAGACCAAGATCGTCGAAACTTTCGAATCTCCAATATTGGCCTTGTCTTCCAGGAGTTCGAGTTGCTGGAGTATCTGAGCGTCTTCGACAATATAGTCCTGCCGTACCGCATAAACCCAACCCTGTCTCTTACAAGCTCTGTTCGTGAGCGGGCTGAGCATTTGGCGGATCAAGTAGGAATTCGGGACAAGTTGGCGCGGTATCCTGACCGACTTTCTCAGGGGGAAAGGCAGAGGGTGGCGGTTTGCAGAGCTGTGCTGACTGAGCCCACGCTGGTTCTGGCGGATGAGCCAACTGGAAATCTTGATCCCGCCAACAAAATGCGTGTGCTGGACATCCTGCTCGACTACATCGACAGCAAAGGCGCCACACTTGTCACCGTGACTCACGACCATGAAATCCTGGAGCGTTTTGACCGCGTGATTGATTTTATGGACTTCCATTCGGTGCCTGACGTCAACAGCCAGGGAGATGATAGAGAATGATCCAGACTCTCTATCTTGCCTGGCAATATCTATCGTTCCATCGTTTGAAAACCGCAATCCTGGTTACGTCGATCACTTTGATCACCTATCTCCCAACTGGCCTCCGGGTTCTGGTGCAGCAGAGCTCGGATCAACTGACTGCCCGCGCCGAAAGTACGCCGCTGATTGTCGGTGCAAAAGGCAGTCCGTTGGAACTGGTACTCAACACTCTTTACTTCAGGTCGGAATATCCAGAACCAATGAAGTTCTCAGAAGTGAAAAGGATCCGAGAGACAGGCCTGGCCAGTGCGATTCCAATGTATATTCGATTTCATTCTCGGGGAACCCCGATCGTCGGGACAAGTTTCGACTATTTCGGGTTTCGCAGTCTTAAAGTAGCCAAAGGGAGGCCCTTGGCGACCCTTGGAGAGTGTGTCTTAGGATCCCGTGTCGCTGCTTCCCTGGGACTTGAGCCGGGAGACCATCTGATTTCGTCTCCGGAAAGCGTCTTTGACTTGGCGGGAGTCTATCCACTGAAGATGCGCGTCGTAGGGACACTGACCTTTTCGAACACTGCCGATGACGACGCTATCTTTGTTGACTTGAAGACAGCTTGGGTTATTGAAGGCTTAGGCCACGGCCACCAGGATATGGCAAAGCCGGAAGCAGCGGGCGGAGTCCTCAAGGTGGAGGGCAATAAGGTGGTAGCTAACGCCTCGGTTGTCCAATACTCAGAAATCACCGAGGATAATATCGACTCGTTCCACTTTCACGGAGATTTGTCAGAATATCCGATTACCGCCGTCGTGGCAGTACCGCCGGCCGCGAAATCGTCGGCGCTCCTGCAGGGGCGCTTCGAGTCTGCTGACTTGATGATACAGATCGTACGTCCGACGGGTGTGATGAATGACCTTCTGGATACGATTCTAACCGTACAGCAATTTGTGGTGGCGGGAGCAATCATCGTGGGAGCGGCTACGCTATCATCCGTAATTCTCGTCTTTATGCTTTCATTGAGGCTCAGACGACGCGAGATCGAAACCATGTTCAAGATTGGTGGATCCCGCTTAACTGTGGGACTGTTGATGGCTTCCGAAATCATCGGCGTACTGGTGATCGGAGTTGTTCTGGCCGGAGGGCTTACCCTGATCACGCGCGCGTTTGGGGCGGTGGTGATCAGGGCTGTTCTGAGAATGTAGACGCGGTTTTCCAATCGGGAAACCTGTTAGGAGGAAAGGAAGAAGAAGATGATAACCAGACTGTTCAGAAGCGGCCTTTTGGCCTTGGTGATTGCGGTTTTCGGGGCTAGCTGTGGAGAAGATGGGACATCCGACCAGTCGATCGGTGGCCAGCCACTTACTGATGCGAAGCTCTCTGTTTATGTTGTGAACTATCCTCTCGCCTACTTTACCGAGCGGATCGGCGGTTCGCTGGTGGATGTCCAGTTCCCGGCCCCCGGCGATCAGGATCCCGCGTTCTGGTCTCCCGATGCCAGTGCCATCACCCGCTTTCAAGAGGCTGACATCATCCTGTTGAATGGGGCGAGTTATGCCAAATGGGTTGATCGAGTCACGCTCCCTGCTTCGAAGCTTGTCGATACCTCGGCCAGCTTCAAGGATCAGTACATCATTATGCCGGATGCCGTCGTACACACTCATGGGCCGGGAGGAGAGCACGCGCATGGAGACATGGCCTTCACCACCTGGCTCGATTTCAAGTTGGCGACTCGACAGGCCGAGGCGGTCTTCGAAGCCCTGCAAAAAGCCCGACCCGATGAGACGGAGCGCTTTCAAGCAGGCTTGGACAGCCTCCGCACAGACTTGGAAAGCTTAGACCAAGCCCTAATCGCATTCGGCAAAGAGACAACTGATACTCCGCTCCTGGGATCTCACCCTGTCTACCAGTATTTGGCTCGAGCATATGATTTGAATCTCGAGAGCGTTCATTTCGAACCTGATGAAGCTCCATCGGCGCACCAGTTGAGCGAACTGCAGGACATTCTCGAGGAGCACCCGGCGGCGTGGATGCTCTGGGAGGGAGATCCCGCGGAGGAAACCGTAGCCATTCTTGAAGAACTTGGAATCTCGAGCATGGTTTTCGATCCTTGTGCAAATGTGCCCGAATCAGGTGATTTCTTGAGTGTAATGAGGGAAAATGTCGAGAGCCTTGGAGGAATTGTTGCTCTCGCGAACCAGGAATAGTCGTGCTCGCCTTATGAGTGCTAACCACAAAGTCACTAAAGCACAATGAATTCTTGGTGTTTTCGTGATTTAGTGGTGAGTTTATGAATTGTCCCGGTTAGTGGGCTTGGTGCCATGACGGTGAAGTCTACGGTTTGTCCCGGGTCAATTCCTCGATCTTCCGGGCAATTCTCTCTCTGACTTCGAAGTGAACAGGGACGTTCCGGGAAAAGGCGCTGACATCGACAACCAAGTCAGAC
>JAUVSF010000452.1 GCA_030597245.1 Acidobacteriota bacterium | reverse complement strand
GCACAATTGGATCGCTTTTTGTTCAAGGTTTTGATTGCATACCCGGAGCGGGATCAGGAGTGTGAAATAGTGCGAATCCATGGTCACAAAGCTGTTTCGCCAAGTCTTGAGCAGTTTGATATCACTCCCGCCTGCGATCTCAGCTTCATCGTGAAGGCTTGGCAAGCCGTGACGAACGTGCGATTGACCAATGAGATGATAGGCTATATTGTCGATCTCATCCGCACCACCCGTGACCATCCGTCGCTTCAAGTCGGCGCTAGCCCTCGCGCGGCCAACATGCTAGCGTCTGCTTCGCGAGCTTTGGCAATTCTGGAAGGGAGGGATTTCGTGATTCCAGACGACGTCAAGTTTCTGTTCCAAGCCACCATGCGTCATCGAGTTTTGCTGGCCCCTGGTGCAGAGCTCGAGGGAGAGACGACTGACAAAGTTCTTGAGCAGATTTTGGATCAGGTTGCAGCTCCCCGTTAGATTATTCTGAAACCTATGAGGCCGAGCAAACGTGCTATCTTCTTGGCGGCAGCAGGATTCGTGTTCGCCATTTTGCCGACATTGATCAGCAGGCAATTGTGGCCTTTCTGGACGGTCTTCTTGAGCGTAGGGCTGTTGGTTTTTGGACTGGAATGGATCTTCTCGACTCCCCGGAGGCAGGTCTCATGCAAGTTGGAGACACCCGAGGCGCTCTACATCGGCGAAGGAGGGGAGGCCGTGGTGACCCTTCGCATCTCTTCCCGAAACCCGACCTTCTTTGAGGCGGCGATTGACCTGTCTGAAGAGTTCTTTGCCCAACCCGTTACCAAGGGAATCTGCACCCTCAATGGGATTGCACTCCGTATTCCCTTGATCGCCAAGCGACGCGGAATCGGGGAAGTAGAGGCTATCTGGATTCGTTATCCGGGCCCCGTCGGAATTCTAGAATCTATAGTGAAGTTTCCTCTGAAACGCCGGATTCCTATTGTACCCAACATTCTGTCGGTCAGACGCGCTGCATTTCGATCCTTGAGTGACCAAAACTATCGGGCTGGTCTCAAGATCGAACGCTACAAGGGGCACGGTACAGAGTTCGATTCCCTGAGGGACTTCGTGGAAGGAGACGACCTCCGGACAGTTCACTGGAGGTCGTCGGCCAGGCACAAAAAGATTATTTGCCGTCAGTTTCGGGCCGAGCGAAATCACCAAGTCATTTTAGCCATCGATACTGGCCTTCTCATGTCGGAGCCGCTTGCGGCCGGTATACCGAAAGTAGATCATGCAGCGAGCGCGGCGCTGCTCTTAGCCTACATCGGTTTGAAAAGCGGCGACCGAGTCGGATTTTTCACCTTCGGTGCCAAGGTTGGACTGTTTGCCGCTCCCCAAGGCGGCATGGCCCATCACCGGAAATTAACCTACCTCACCAGTCTGATCAGCTATTCCGATACGGAAACAAATTTTACATTGGGATTGACCACGCTATCGCAGAAGTTAAGCCGAAGATCATTAGTGGTTGTGCTCACTGACTTCGTGGACACCGTTACGGCCGAACTCATGCTGGGAAATCTTGGTCGTCTTGCCAAAAAGCACGTGGTGGTATTCGTCAGCCTCAGGGATCCGGACCTTCAGACGCTTTCTCGTACCGAGCCCAATAGCGTGCTCAAGCTCAATCGGGCGGTGGTTGCGAATTATTATCTTCGCGAAAGGCACATCGTTCTAAAGCGTCTTAAGCGGCAGGGGCTGCTCACCATCGACACCGAGCCAGCTCAAATCGGCCCAGAACTCATCAATAAGTACCTATATGTCAAACGGAGGGAGTTAATCTGAAGCGCACCTGAGACTGCCAATTCATCATGAATACTTTCACCCTAAAGTCATCTCAGTTTCGAAAAGAGCGTGAACGCTCGTGGCGTGAACTCGATCACATCCTCCAGGTAATCCAGGAGAAAGGTCTCATGAACCTTTCGGCCAAGGATTTGCACCAACTTCCAGTTCTCTATCGCAGTGCGGTCAGTTCGCTGTCCGTGGCCCGAGCGATCAGCCTCGACAAAAATCTTTTGGACTATCTGGAAGGACTGGTGAGCCGGGCATACTTATTAGTCTATTCCAACAAGCGACCTCCCAAGGAAGTCATAGCAGAATTCTTGGCCTCCAGGTTTCCTATAACGGTCTTTTTCTATTGGAAGTTTGTGGCTTTTGCATCGGGATTGCTCACCCTCGGCTTTCTATGTGGGTTTGTCTTGACGTTGAATGATCCTGAGCGTTACGTCAGCTTCGTTCCCTCGGAGGTGGCGCAGGGCCATAGCCCTGCGTCGTCAACCGAATCCCTAAAACGACAGCTCTACAGCGAAAACGAACCAGCGGACGGTTTGACGCTTTTCGCCAGCTTCCTGTTTACGCATAACGCCAAGATCGGAATCCTATGCTTCTCTTTGGGATTCGCGGCAGGACTCCCGGTGGTCGTTTTACTGTTTTATAACGGATTGATCCTGGGCGCGATGACCGCGCTCTATTATTCAAGGGGTTTGGGTGCCGAGTTTCTGGCTTGGGTTATGGGTCACGGAGTAACAGAATTGGCAGCTCTCTTTTTCTGTGGAGCCGCGGGACTGGTTCTTGGGAACGCGCTGATGTTCCCCGGGCAATACACGCGATCCACAAGTCTAGCCCTTCATGGGCGGAAAGTCGTTCCGATGGTCATCGGTGCTGTTTTGATGTTTTTCGTTGCCGCAGTATTCGAAGGCTATTTTCGCCAACTCGTAAACGTTGTCGCGATACGCTGGCTAGTAGCTGGCGGAACTCTGTTCTTCTGGGTCTGGTATTTTGCGTGGGTGGGTAGGAAACATACGAGCGATGCGGGCTCAAACCTTACTAGCTGAACCGGGAACATACCGGATATGCACACCTGAAGGAGTTAATCTATCTTTCCAGGTGGCAACGGTAGGTGATCGGGCGTCTGCCTTTCTTCTGGACCTCGCAATCATTGTCCTGACGACATTGGCCATCGGATTGTTGGCAATCCTCAGTGGTGGTGAAACCGGAATTGCGTTTACTCTTGTTGCCTCATTCCTGCTGTTCAACTTCTACTTCAGTTTTTTCGAGCTACGGTGGTCCGGTATGACATATGGAAAACGCCAGCTCGGCTTACGCGTCATCGCCCGCGACGGGGGTTCACTCAGTGCGGACATGATCTTGGCACGCAATCTAATGCGGGACCTCGAGTTCTATCTTCCGTTGACAGCCCTAGCCGCACCTGAAACGCTGATTCCTCAAGGCAGGGGATGGGGGGTCCTCGTCGGGCTGGGCTGGATCTTCGTCTTTGCCCTTATGCCATTTTTCGGGAAATACCGACTCCGATGTGGGGACCTCATTGCTGGGACAATGGTCGTGCGCGAACCAAAAACGCTTCTCCTCTCAGATCTGACTCTGGAGAGGCCCATAGGGCAGGAAGAAGATCAAACAGAGAGTCAGGAATTTGTCTTTAGTACGCAGCAGCTCAATCTCTATGGCATCTATGAGTTGCAGATATTGGAAGACCTATTCCGGCGGCACGGGGAAGGTCAGGCCTCGAAAGAATTGCTGAATACTGTCTGTGAAAAGATTAAAAAGAAAATTGAGTGGCCAAGAAGTAAGTGGAATGTGGACACCTTGCGCTTCCTACGCTCATTTTATAAGGCGCAGAGAGCACACCTGGAAAAAAAGCTACTCTTTGGGGAACGCAAGGAACAAAAGTCAAGCAAGCAATCGCCCTAGCGGCAAGGGAGAATTAAAGGTGTCCGGTACGAATGTCACTGAAATCATGCTAAGCTCCTAATAAGGCGGCCTTTAGCTCAGCCCGTGGCTTATTCATCAACGCGTATGTTTTTGGTCTTCGCTTTTTGACTCTAGGTTCAATACGGCCCGGACGATTCGGTACTTCCTGAAATGCAATCAGGTTGAGAAATTGCATGGTTAGCTCTTTTTTACATTGAGTAGAACATCCCGAAAAAGTGGCTCGAAATGAAATGATATATTGGATAGCCCCTTTAAAACTAATCCGACGAGAGGAAACCTGATAGCGTTGTCCTGCCTCCCACATGACATGACGAATCAAATTATAGGCCAACAGATGGCACCAAAGTTCTTTTCGAACCATCTCAGGACTCTTGCATCTCAAGACATCCATTTGCATAGAAATCTTAATGTGCCTAAAATCGAGTTCGACATCCCATCTCTGAAAATAGAGATCTGCTAAATCTTCAGCAGGATAAGCTTCGGCATCTAAAAGCGTGGTAGCCAAAGTGATCGTCTGGGTACGAAATCCTTTGACATCGACTCGGTACTTGATTTCACGAACAACAAGCGTTTCAGGTAAAGTATGAAAATCCCTTTTTCCGATACGCTTAGGCGACTGAGCTGGTTTAGTCCAAGTAACAACATGGTCTTTGATCCCCAAAATACGACCTCGCCGAAAATCAGTTATGCGTTTTTGATGCAT
>JAUVSF010000682.1 GCA_030597245.1 Acidobacteriota bacterium | reverse complement strand
CTATCGCCTGCCTTTCGAACGCTGCCTTCGAGAACCGATGCCACTCCGAGCCTGGCGCCAATCTGGTGAATGTCGAAATCTTTGCCCTTAAGTGCGAATGCAGACGTGCGGGATGCAACGTTCAGCCCTTCAAGACGGCTCAAAGCATTGAGCAGCTCTTCGGCCAACCCTTCGCAAAAATACCTCTGGTCCTTCCCAGGGCTCAAATCAGCGAAAGGAAGGACTCCAATCGAAGTCCCAACCTTTTCCTTTTGGACGGGCACAGCTCCAGAAGCAAGGTCTCTCCTGAGTGTGAGGAGATCTACGAGGAGTTCCTGTGCTGTTTGGTAGCGAGTGGTCCGATCCTTTTCGAGAGCTCTAGCAATGATTCTCTCCAGCTCGTAACCGATTGCAGAGTTGTACTCGGAAGGGGCCACAGGAGTCTGATGCAGGATGGCATCGAACACCAGTGCAGTCGTCTTACCGGGAAACGGCTGTTTACCGGAGGCCATTTCGTAAAGCACCACACCGAAGGAGAAGAGATCGGTTTTTACATCCAGTTCTTCTCCCCGTGCTTGTTCCGGAGACATGAACGAAATCGTGCCCATGGCTGTTCCCGGTGAGGTTAAAGCATCTTCCGTCACGGTGGGCCAGTCGGAGGAGTTTGAAGCCGTGGGGTCTGGTTGCAACAGCTTTGCCAGCCCAAAGTCGGTTATCTTCGCGAGGCCCTGTTCACTGATGAATATGTTGGCCGGCTTGATGTCTCGATGGATGATGCCACGCTCGTGCGCACTCTGCAGGCCGCGGGCAATCTGGATCGCCCATTCCAACAGCGATTCGACATCCAGAGGTGTACCTTTCAGAAACTCCCTCAGGGTCTCACCCTGCAGTAGTTCCATAACAATAAAAGGGCGACCTTCAAAATCACCCACATCGAAAATCGTACAGATATTCGGATGACCCAACGCTGATGCTGCTCGAGCTTCCCGCTGAAATCGTTGGAGGACTTCTTTGTTGTCAAGGAGTGTTTCCGACAGGAACTTGAGCGCTACCTGGCGGCCAAGACGAGTGTCCTCGGCTCGATACACGACTCCCATGCCCCCTTCGCCGAGCCGCTCGACAACCCTGTAATGTGAGACTTGTAAGCCAGTCAGGTCTGTCATTGCTCTCTCAACACCGAATCAACCGGATCCTGGCGAGGTCGGCGACGCCCAGCCCATATCGGGTATCTGCCAGGCCTATGTGTTTTGCAGATGGACAGAGGGGCCTTACTTCGCCAAAGTAGTCTCGCCGATGTGTCTCGAGAATGCTTAACCCAACGGCGTCCAAAGAAACGGGATCTCGGCTCAACGCGATTCCCCGGTAGGGCCATGTGTACTTCGGGTCGTAATGATGAGGCCCGGTTCCGTGGAACAGGGGTGTCAGAAGGATCAGAACATTAAGCCTTGTCTTGCCTTTCAGTTCCGGCCTGAACCAGATCGAACCCAGGCCGGCACACGAATCGGGATGATACCGAGGAGGGCTTTCCACAAAAGGGATGTAGTTCTTGATACACCCGGCAACGCCCGCCCAATGATGGGTGCGCATTGGGCGCATGTTGATCAAGGCAGTCGCCTCCTGGAACACGGAGTCTTTCCGCACGCCACGGTCATTGACGCTTATCCTCTTATCTTCTATGCCGACTGCCGTCAGGTTCTTGACCACCGCCTGCTCTAATTCAATGGGAGTGGGTAAAGGGCCCCAGACATTGGATTTGACTCCAACCACATCGTGGGGTTCGACAATCTCCCTCCAGGCTTCATCGAGGGCATCGCGTCCAGTCAGTGTCTTTACTCCGGTGGCCAGCATTCGGGAAAGTACTTCTGCGTCGATCTCCAGATCCGAATTCACCACGTCCGGGTTTCGAACCAGAACTACCGTTGAAGTATAGGGAGGTTCCGTGACCGCGGTCTTCAACGGAAATGCTGCTGCGGCCGCGAATGAGGACTCGGCGGATCGTCTGATGAAATCGCGTCTTGAAATCGGGACTGTCAAAGGCTTCATAATCCTTCCCTATGCTGCCTTATAGCGCTCCGTCACTCAAGCTCTTTCGCTCACCGTGTTGCCGGAACCCCTCTAGTCTTGGCAGAATAGCTGCGTCAATTATGCACCTCACCAACCGGATTCGAGAACAGCTGAAGCGCCTCGAGGCAAGAAGAGTCGAAGGGCCACCTTCCAGGCAGGCGGCTGTGTTGATGGCGGTCGTAGTCCGGGATGAACAACCACATTTTCTGTTGACTCGTCGTACCCAGAGTGTGGCAACTCACAAGGGACAGATCTCATTTCCGGGAGGCGTCCGAGAAGCGGAAGATAAGACTCTCGTCGATACTGCCCTGCGCGAGACCCACGAAGAGATTGGCGTGGAAAGGCACCGGATCAGTGTTCTGGGGGAATTCCATGATTATCGTGCGGTGACAGATCACCTGGTTCGCCCGGTAGTAGGCCTTGTATCTGCCGAAGCGACGTTTCAACCTCAGCAGGATGAGGTCGAATACCTGCTGGAGATTCCTTTTGAGTTCTTCCGCGAGACTGAGCCATCGGCGGAGAAACGGTTTCGTAGCGGACGGGTCCGAAACGTCTACTTTTATAACTTCAACGGGGAAACAGTCTGGGGACTCACCGCAAGGATGAT
>JAUVSF010000613.1 GCA_030597245.1 Acidobacteriota bacterium | reverse complement strand
TCAGCGCTCGTCATAGCCAGGAATGGTGATTGGAAGAATCGAAGAACTCTCTGGGCGGCTACTTATAAGAGCGCTCCCGACTCCTACCGGGCGAATGTCAATCTGGGCTTGACCTACTACCGTGAAGGTCGTCACGACGAAGGTTTGAAGTTGACCATGCGGGCCGCCGACCTTGATCCGCAGAAGTCTGTTCCTTTGAGCAATTTGGGAGGCTTCTACTTAACGGAGGGCATGAACGTGCGCAAGGAGGGCAACCTGGATGAAGCCAGGTCCCTCCAGGGGAAGGCCATCCAGTACTTCTCGTCTGCTATCGAGCTCGACCCAAAGAATCCGTTTACGATCAGCATCCTGGCGAATTCCTATAAGGAACTTGGCCTGATACACGAAGAGGAAGGCCTGCCGGGAAAGGCACTCGAGGCGCGGATGAAAGCCCGGGATTATTATGAGGAGAGTCTGGGCATTCCTGATCGCCGTCGAGAAGTCAAGGCCATCTGGCTGAACTATGCTCTCTTGTTGATCGATGCCGAAGAACTCGGAAGTTGGCTGTATCCTATTGCCGTCCAATATCTAACCAATTTTCTAGCTGAATTCCCGGATGACCCGCGCGGTAACTATTGGATGGGCTACTCTCTCACGAAAGCAGCCCGGTATGGAAAGGCAATCCCGCACCTTCAGAAGTCTGTTGGGAACGACCCTCAGGCGGAAACATGGGATCTGCTTGCCACTTGCTATGAGGCGCTGGGAGAGACTCAGAAAACCATCGGAGCCTTCCAGCAGGCTTTGAGACTTTCTCCCGACTCGGCGCAGATACACTATAATCTCGGAGTTCTCTTTCAACGGATTGGTGAGAGTGGGAAGGCGATTCACCATTTTCGAGAAGCTCTGCGTTTAGACAGATCAGGAAAATACACGGCACTTATCGAGGGCCATGTTTCGAGTTTGCAGAAGTGACCAGCCCGGATATCGCACGGGGGATTGCAGCGAATATGTATAAAGGTAGGGAAATAACGGTCGTAATCCCCTGCCTCAACGAAGAGGAAGGGATCAAAAAGGTGTTGGCCAAAATCCCTGACTTTGTGGATGAAGTCATCGTTGTTGACAATGGTTCGACTGACGGGACCGGCGAGATCGCCCGAAAGTTGGGCGCTAAAGTGATTCACGAAAACGTTCGCGGGTATGGCAGAGCTTACAAGGCCGGACTACTGCATGCGCGTGGCGACATCATCATAACCTTGGACGGCGATCATTCCTATCCTGTCGATGCGCTGTCCTATCTTATTGAAGCGCTTCTGCACTCACAGGTTGGGTTTGTTTCGGCCTCAAGATTTCCGGTACAGGATTCCGAGGCAATGGCGCGAATGAATTTCGTCGGAAATAAGGTTCTCAGCTTGGTAGCCTCGGTGCTGTTCTTGCGTTGGATCAGGGACTCCCAATCCGGAATGTGGATCTTCTATAAGGATGCGCTCGAAAAGATGGAGCTGATCAGCGATGGGATGGCGTTCTCGGAAGAGATAAAGCTGGAAGCGATCACCAAAGCCGAGATCGGATTCAGGGAAATTCCGATCCGATACTCAAATCGGTCCGGGGAGAAGAAACTGAAGCCCTGGAAGGACGGATGGACGAATCTGGTTTTCCTGCTGAGGAAGAGGCTGGCGCCTGGGAGGGGGCGGCGCGCAGAATGAGACAGGTGATCGTTTCTTCGCGGATCGATCTTTTGCGGTGGCGGGCGCGGAGGATATTGTGATGGAATGCCCGGTCTGTGAGTATCCAAGGAGTCGGGTACGCTATCAGTTGAAGGATCGATTCTTTCGGACCGTTGAAGAGAGTTTCCCTCTTTTTGAGTGTGGAAGCTGTGGTCTTCTCTTTCAAGACCCCGAGGCGATAGCAGGGCGTCTGGCGGAATTCTACCCAGAAGGATACTGGTGGAATGAATCGGGGCCGCTGGCCCGGCTGGAGGCCAGGTACCGAGAGTTTGTGCTGAAAAGAGACCAGGTCAGCTTCGTTTCCTCGCTCTTTGCAGAACCGAGGAACCATCGCCTCCTGGACATCGGATGTGGGGGCGGGGCGTTTGTCAAAGTAGCGCGCGAAGCCGGTTTCGATGCCTTTGGTTTGGATTCGTCACAAGCTGCAATAAACGCCGGGATTGAAGCGGGGATTGAGCAACTCCTCTGTGGAACAGAACAGGATTTGCGTGCCGCAGGGGAACAATACGACATCGTGGCTCTTTTTCATACACTGGAACATGTGGTGGAACCGTTTCAGTACTTGAAGCGCGTTCGTGAACTACTGAAAAAGCCAGGCAATCTCATTGTGCAGGTACCGAATCGTGAGAGTTACCAGGCCAGGATCTACGGGGCTCGTTGGTACGGTCTGGATTGTCCTCGGCATGTCTGCAACTATACCCGACATTCATTGCTTTATTTGTTGGGGAGATGTGGATTTCGAATTCGCAGGATCCGTCATTTCTCCCTTCGCGATAATGCGGCAGCCATGGTTTCGAGCGCCTTCCCCAGTCTGGATCCGATGTCCGGTAAGGTAAGGACTCTCAGGGCTTCTCAGAGGCATGGATCGCTGTTCTCGATGGCCAAAGAGGCTGCCTATTTCGGGCTCTTTCTGAGTGCTCAGCCGTTTGCCCTGTTGGAAGCAGCTCTACAGCGTGGGGGAACCGTCACGGTTCACGCGACCTGGGAATAAGGTGCGGTTAGAATGTGGAGAAATCCGGCCAAGATTAGAATGGGTGACCTCAGGGCGGGACAGTGTGAAGGTGGATACTGAGCAATGAATCGAGCAGATTCCGAGGGATCAAACGTGGAACGGCGGGTATCGGTCATCATTGTCAACTACAATCGTGCCGACCTTCTCTTGGAGTGCCTGCAATCCGTTGTCGTTCAGACTTACCTGAATCTGGAAGGTCTGGTGGTTGATAACGGTTCGTCTGATCAAAGTGAAGAGGCAGTGAAGTCACTCGTCGATCCCCGCATTTGCTGGATGCCTTTAGGCGAGAACCTCGGGTTTGCCGGGGGGTGCAATGCTGGTCTCCGGCGGGCGGGTGGTGAGTTTGTAGCGCTCTTGAATAACGATGCCGTCGCAGAAAGAGACTGGGTCGAGCAGTTGATGG
>JAUVSF010000744.1 GCA_030597245.1 Acidobacteriota bacterium | reverse complement strand
CCGCCCTCCGCTGTTCCGGCAGTATCTCCCTCGCGACCCGGGCCCTGGGAAGAAGAATTGTTAAACCTTCGATCCCTCCTCCGTGATAGGTTGAGAAGGCTTCGATGACACCTTCTGCCTGGTACAGCGTAGGCTGCAGCGTCACTTCATATCCATGCTCCCTTACTTGCTTGCTGGTCGCGGGGCCAATCGTACAGATCCTGGGTATATCAGAGGTGAGGCAATCCAACTCGTTTGCTCTCTGAAAGAAGCAATCAACGCCATTGACGCTGGTGAAGAAAAGCCAGTCGAATGAGGAGATGGTTTGCAAAGCCTCGTCCAGTTCACGACTCTGGATCGGGACGATTTCGATGGTTGGAATCTCGAAGACCTCAGCGCCCCGGTCAACCAGGGGGGAGGCGAATTCACTCGCTTGCGCACGGGTTCGGGTTATGAGGATCTTCCTGGTCTCCAGTGGTCGCCGACTCATGATGCTTCAACCTCTGCGAGAATCCTGTCTGAGCCTTTGGATCGAAAGTACTCGACCGCTCGCCGTGCCTCCTCAGCCAGGCTTTCATTGCTGACCTCGTTGGAATAGCGAATAACCTGATCTCCGGACGGATCCGCCAGAAAAGCCAGAAACCGTGACTGTGGCTCGGAGATTTCTACATAGGCACCCATGGGAACCTGACAGCCGCCCCCCATTCCTCTCAAGAACTCACGTTCGGTCTCGACGGCTGTTCGTGTCGGCGGATGTTCCAGAGCACCGATCAGGCTCAGCACTCTTTCATCGTCACTTCTGATTTCTATTCCCAATGCTCCCTGGCCGACCGCTGGAACCATCTCATCCACCGGAAAAACGTAGGAAACATGGTGCTGCAACTTCATACGCCGGAGCCCAGCCAGGGCAAGAACAACTCCGCTGAGTTGCTGCTCTTTCAGTTTCCGCAGCCTTGTATCCACGTTTCCCCTGATTGGAACCACCTTGAAGTCTGGCCGCAAGCCACGAAGCTGCACACTTCTGCGAAGCGAGCTCGTCCCAATGGTTGCCCCGTGCTCGAGTTCTTGGACCGATGCCAGCTGCCGGTTTCCGATAAGAGCATCCCGTGGATCTTCCCGCCTTGGAATTACACCTATGGCAAGACCCTCGGGTAGCGTACTCGGAACGTCTTTGAGACTGTGCACTGCCAGATCGATCGATCCTTCTAAAAGGGCTTCTTCGATCTCTTTGACGAATAAGCCTTTAGATTCACCTGCGAGCTGGGTGAGGGACGCCGTGGTCATCTTGTCGCCGGTGGTTCTGATGACCTGTACATCGACTGGGATTTCAGGGTGAAGCCTCTGGATCTGTTCAGCGACCCAGTGAGTTTGTGCCAGGGCCAGCTTACTTCCACGCGAACCGATGGTGAGCGATTTCATTCGGGATCTTTCAGGTCGAACGCTTTCTTGATCATCTCGAGATTGTGGTATTGGCGATTAGGATTCTCGTCGCCTCTTTTCATCTCTCGCATAAGTGGATGGGCGATTCGATGGGCAGTGCGGAGCAGTAGACGTTCAATCTTCTCCCGGTCTTCGACCGCAAACCCCTTTTCGTCTTTACCGAGTTCTTCGAGGCAGATGTCTTCCAGCTTCTTCCGGAAGGATTTCACCAGCGGGCCAACCGTAACACCTTCACAGATTCTGGCGAAGTTTGTCACTTCATATCCGATGATGTTTTCGCCCAGTTCCGCTTCCTGCGAGCGCTCCTGCAAATTAGCCGACACGACAGATTGGAGATCGTCAATATCGTAGAGAAAAGCGTTTTCGATTTCGTTTACTTCGGGTGACACGTTTCGCGGGACTGATATGTCGATGATGAAAACGGGGCTGAACTTCCGTCTACGGATGACTTTCTCTACGAGCGTTCTGTCAACAATATGGGTCTCAGCACCCGTTGAAACGATGATGATATCGGATCGCGCCATCGACTCTTCCAGTTCGTCGAACCGGGCCACATCACCTCCAAATGTGGAGGCTACTTCGAAAGCTTTTTGGT
>JAUVSF010000080.1 GCA_030597245.1 Acidobacteriota bacterium | reverse complement strand
CCATTGCCGGCCAGGATCACAGGCCTTCTTGCCTTCTTTAACAGTTCGAAGGATTGATCCACGACCTTATCGTCCGGAACTGGCCGACGAAAGCGAATGGGTGAGATGGGGGTCTCGTTGGTCTCGGCTTTCGCGATATCCTCAGGAAGTTCGATATGACAGGCCCCTGGCTTTTCCGTACGTGCCAGCCTTACTGCCTTACGCACCAATTCGGGAATATTGTCGGCATGACGGACCGTAGTCGACCATTTCGTGACCGGTTCAAACATTCCGACCACATCCATAATCTGATGGGATTCTTTGTGCAGACGTTTCGTCGTTCCTTGTCCGGTTAACACCAACATCGGTGAACGGTCCATATTGCCGTCGGCGACACCGGTAATCAGGTTGGTGGCGCCCGGGCCCAGGGTTCCCAAACAGCCCGCGGGATTCCCGGTCAAGCGCCCATAAACCTCGGCCATAAAGGCTGCACCTTGTTCGTGCCGCGTTAAGATGAACTTGATCTTCTCAGACCGCTCCAGAGACATCATGAAGTCGGCGTTTTCTTCTCCCGGAACGCTGAAGATATACTCGATACCTTCTTCTTCAAGACAGCGGATAAACAAGTCAGGCGCGCTCACCACAGATCTCCTTCTGTGCCCTGGCGAACGGAATTAGACAACTCAGGGCAGCCTTCATCGGGAGAGGCAGCCTACAGAGTGGCGGATAAGTTTCCAGCTTCTCGTGACGGCCTGGAAGGCCATCTTCCTTCTCCCGACGCCATGCATACTAAACCACTGATTTCCTTTGTGCCTTCATGGTTAACCGCACAACGGAAGAACCTCACGGAGGCGATTTATCAGCTTCCAGCGATGTGCGGGCTGGAACATCCGCCTCCGAATGGTCCGTGTAAGTGGTCCGGGTCAGTAACCCGAGCCTTCTCTGGGGGGAGATTTCCTGGGCGGCGAGCCGGCGAATTTCGATGGATTTGCGTCAAAAGCCTCCTTGGCACCCTGATTTGCGAAAAGGTAGGTTTTCCCCTGGTAGACCGAGAAGAGTTCGGGCTGTCCTTTGATTTCCCGATGCATCATGACCTTCGCCACCGGGCAGTTCCCATGATCCTGGACAGCGAATTTCTCCGGAGAACCCTTAAAGGCGGAGCGGTTCCGCTGGGATGAGAAGAGATACGTGTATCCATCGTAGTCCGCCCGAAATTCCTGGTTTCCTTTGTCGTGTCTTCCTTGGTCCAGAACAACGGGATCCAGTCCATCCAAGGCAAACTTGGATTTAGTATGGCTTCCTTCTTGCGCAAAAACAGTGGTAGCCATCAAAAGCGTGGTTAGCACCAAGTACTTAACAAACCTTGTCACCATCATCCCTCTATCTCCTTATGTCGAACGTGTATTGCCGCCTGTTCGTAAGCGGCACTGAAACCAGAGAACTTCAACCTTCGAGACAGTCGTGTCCGGAAAACCTCGAAACCATCCTTCCGTTCGAATTGTCCGGCTGGACGACGAGGAATCCAAAGGCCGTTCTCTTGAGTGAGTGAAATCAGACCGGACTTTCTTACACCTTCTCGAAAGAATCTTTTTTGAGGACACATTCCTCCACAGGCTCCACCAGGTGGTAGCTTACTTTGACTATGTCAACCGGATGGCGGAGGGAGTCGGGGCCGAGTTGGAGAACGGTTCACCGAACCGACGGAGGGCAGTCAACAGGCAGACGCCAAGGATCAGCCCCGCGGCACGAGATAGGCGACTGGGTTATTGCTCGTTGAGTGACCAATCGTAGTCCAGATACTCGAGCTCGTACTTGCCTTCGCGCAGATACTGGGCATCTCGTTCAGGTAGATACGAGCTGATGAACTTGAGTACGGGACGCTCGGCATCCGTGCCTGCTAGAAAGCCCGTCTCTGTGGTGTATTTCTCAGCAAAGTCCTGCTTGAACCAGTCAAAGATACCGGACATGTCGATGCGCCCCTGTCCCTTGTCGATATGAAACTTCTCTGGATCGGAGAGAAATGCGTGGGCCTGATCGTTGAGTTGAGCGTCGAGTTCTTCTCCCCGGTAGGGTTCGCTCCGAAGTGGAGGACAGCCCCTGGAAGCACAGACCAGAGCCAGGTGAATTCGAGGCTCCCGAAACTCCTTCCGGATGATTTGGTGCTCGATGTCGTTCAGGGTTAGTGTGCGGCCTAGAACCGGGAAGGCCAACTCATCCCACACACCCGGGATCTGCCGGATGCTGTTCTTTGGGTAGACCAGCGATTTGAAAAAGCCTGCCCGGATCGGGTAATGATCGATGACCGCTTTCAGCGTGAGTGCGTTGTACGCATTGATCCAGAAGGCCAGCTGGTCGGCCTGATCCCATTCCTGATACGTCGATGGGTTCAGGGTCCCGAAGCCTTTAGTAAACTGGTCGAGCTCACCCCGGTTGTTTTTGAGTTGGCGATAGTTGACCAGTCCACGGTCATTGACATGCCTGGCCAGCACACGTTCATATAAACTGTAATCGAGTCCGTCGTCTCCTGACTGAGGGTCGCCGGATCCTCCTGAGGGGCCAGCGAAACAGATGTGGCGAGAGACCATTGAGTAAAGAGTCACACCCACGGCTATCGCGAGTACACATACGACAATTGTTCTTGCGTTTCTGACTTTCAATTCTCCACTCCTTTTCCAAGCATTG
The DNA here is from genome assembly GCA_030597245.1 of Acidobacteriota bacterium. Taxonomy (GTDB): domain Bacteria; phylum Acidobacteriota; class UBA6911; order RPQK01; family JAPXNP01; genus JAUWTT01. The sequence continues at coordinate 10,853 of JAUVSF010000080.1, read as the reverse complement.
CGAGGACCTATCAGGTCAATCGGCACCTACAGAAGGGTAGTCTCTTCCAACCAGGAAAATCCGGCGGATTGACGACCTTCGTGAGAAAAGGCACTCAGGAGTGAGTGTGGGAAGATCCGAGAATATTACAGAAAATCCAACCGATCAGCGAAAGGGTCGCGAGATTCCACCGAAGTAACCCCGAAGGATTGAACCCGGTCGGCAACCCGACGACCCTGGGAAAGCGCTCCTCGTTCACTTGAGACAGCCAAAGCAATCGCTCAGACCCTGTTTGGGTCAGAGCGAGGAATGACCAGGATAAACTGCGAAGAGTATGCCCATGGGCACGAGATTGCCAAGCTTCTGGGGTCCCCCCCCGGTTATATCGGTCACAATGTCGAACCGCTGCTGAGTCAGAGGCGCATTGATATATACCACCGGTATCCGAAGCAGGAGCAAAACGAATCGAGTGATGTCACCGAAAGAACGGATTTCGTGAACAGACTCGTCTCCTCTGGAAAAGGACAACACGTGGCAGTCATCCTATTCGACGAAATTGAAAAAGCTGCCCCGGTAGTCTGGAGCGCCCTCCTGGGAATTCTGGAAGACGGAATGCTCACCCTGGGAGACAACACGACAACTGACTTTACGCGATCGGTCATCCTGATGACCTCCAACGTCGGCAGCCGGGAGATCAGTGAACTGCTTGAACGCCGTCCTGTGGGGTTTTTTGCCGATGACCAGGGCCTGCATTCGGACCACGATTCGATCCAAGTTACCGCCTTGGGAGCAGCTCGCAATCATTTTCTCCCGGAATTCCTCAATCGTTTTGACGAGATCCTCGTCTATTCAGCTCTTAAACCTTCTGATCTCAAGAGGATCTTCGACAAGTTTCTGAGCGATATCCACGAACGGGCTCTGAAGCAAGCCCGAGTCCCTCTCTTGATCAAGGTCAGCAGGGAGGCCAGGGCGATGATCATAGAACGGGGAACCGACCTCAGCCTGGGCGCTCGACCGCTGAGAAGAGCCATGGAGAGAGACTTGGTCGATCCTCTTTCCAGACTCATTGCATCTCAGAAAGTCCAGGCGGGTGATGTGGTCGAGGTAGAGCTTGAAGGCGAGAATCTGGCATTCTATCGAAAGCCTCGGCGGTCAGAAACAGTGATCGTCTGAGAAGTGAAACGCTCTATTCCCGGGCGAGGAATGCCCTGCAGAAAACCGTTCTGAGGATTCTCTTGACGTCCAGTCATTTCCGGGGCGATTCTCGGCTCTGGACTTGGATTCACCGAATCACCGTTAATGTCTGCCTGGAAATGATCCGCAAGGAAAAGAAAGACCTTGTGAAAAGGGCTGGGCATTCGCGAGAAACTGAACTGAAGGATCAAGTCAGATCCAAATGATTCGCAGAGCAGCACGGGAACTGACAGCCAGGCGGATTTCCCGGATTCGACTCGAAAGGAAACACCACTGGAATCGCGGCTGCTCGAGAAACTCCGCGACCCGAGCGGAAAATGAAGACCACGATCGGAGTCTAGAGTACTTCCATTCAGACATGCATGTTTCTAGCGTGTCAAGAATACGAAGTGCTTGGGCTGCAAGCATCGCACTTGTTGTTCAAGTCCTGGTTGCGGCTCTGCTGCCTTAGACCTTCCGCTTCCTTATGCAAATATCGTAAGACACGCCGATATCCCGGCAGATAATAGTGCGGCCAGGGGAAGTGTGGCAATCCAAGAAAGCAGAATCTTCGATACGACCTTTCTTTTGTACCCGCCAGATACGGCGCCGATGCCAAAAACCGAGCCTACACTGACATGGGTAGTCGAAACGGGCAGTCCAAAACGGGAAGCAACGATCACCAAGAACGCGGTCGCAAGGTTCGCGGAGAAGCCCTGGCCAGAATTCATGGTAGTCACCTTGTGACTCATGGTTTCTGCCACCCGTCGTGCCGATAACCACCCGCCCAGAGCCATGAAAACGGCAACGACCAGGTAACGATGAAAGGGCGTCAGGACACTGCCGGCCACCAGGAGCGCAGCGATCTTCGGAGTATCGTTGAGACCGCGGGCAAAGCCTACCGCTCCAGCGCTGAGAAAATGGAGTCTGTCAATCAAGTTCGAAATCGAGATACCCGCGAAATCTCCAAGATAAGATTCCCGGCAATAATGCTTCGAGGCAACGCGCAGAGTAAATGGCGAAATCCTTCGAAACAGCTGTTCGCCGGAGGCTGCTAGCAGCTGTGATTCAAGCACATAAGGTCCAGCACACAGACAGCTTTCCTTATCGATACCGGCGTTGAGTCGAATTGCCCTAAAGACAAGATAGATACACGTAGCCAGGAGAGCCGCTACAAGCGGGCTGAATAAGAGGGGCAAGAAAAACTTGGTGCCCAATACCCCGTATGCAACAGGGCCTCGAGCCAGACCGGCACCGACAAGCGCTCCCGTCAGCGAATGTGTCGTCGAGATTGGGAGACCCAGCCAGGTTGCGATTACCACCGTCGCGGCTGCCCCCAGCCCAACCGAAATGAGGAAGGAAGGCGTAGCAGCGAGAGTGTCTGGAACGAGACCTTTGCCTGAGAAAACAGTCACCAGTTTGGTTGACAGCCAGACCGCGCCGAGAGAGCCCGCTAACGTAGTCAGACAGGCCCAGCCCAGGGAGATGCGGTAGCTGGTTGTTCCACTTCCAAACAGCGTCGCAACTCCTTTGAAATTGTCATTGGCCCCATTCGCGTAAGCGAGAAAAACAGCGGTGAGTACGAGACCGGATAGGATGATCATGTTATAAGACCTTTTTCTGGGGAACTTGACGTATTCGGCTCAGGGGTGGACATCTGGGAAGCGCGTTCACTTGAACAGCAGCCAAGCCGGCGCAAGAGACTGCGATCGTCTTGAGCAACATGCGAATCCGCATTACTTAGTACCTGTGCATGGGCTGTTGACCCAGGTGGCCCTCGAAGAGGCCACCTCCACCAGCGACAAACGAGTGATCATCAGCATATGAAACTGTGTATTCGTCTTCATTCCGCTCTCCTTTTCATGGTGCAAGAAGCTGAGAACACTTACCGCCCCCACCAGAGGCGAAAACCTAACGGTGTCTCAAATTCGACTTGAGTGTCCTGAGCCACTTTCAGATCGGTCAAGTTCCTCGGCGAAGCGACATCAGAGAGTGAGTGACAAATAAGCGACCCTTCTTACAGAGATTGAGAAGAAACTGAAGATCGAGCGTCTTTCTGCCCTGTCTTTTTTTCAACCAGGAACGTAGTTTTGCTGGAGAGAAGGGTCAAGGGAGTCTTTGAGGACCGTTTTGGGTGGCAAAAAGGGCCTACGGGGTTGAGTTCAACCAGGGCGTTGAAGAAGAACCGGTGAAGCAGGGTGAAAACAGGCAAACCGGGACTGTGAAGAGTCGCCGGAATGGTGTCACAAGCCTTCTCCAGACCGGTAAAGCGGTACTCGGAAGCGACTGCCGAAGGGGGCTATGTAACTCAACTCCATCCGCTGAAACACCGTCGGGGGAATGCCGATGTCGGCCAGAACCAAGTCACCGCACTGAGCGTTGCTGAGCCCCGTCTTCGGTAGGGCTAACGTGATCGTCCAGCGGGCACGTATGGCTTCACCTGGAGTGTCACCGGTCGTCGCGTCAAGACCCGAGGGGACGTCCAGAGAAACGATGGGAGTTCCGGTCTGATTTGCCCAGCAGATCAACTCTCGAGCCGTCCCACGGGGAGTTCCCTGCAGATTGTACCCTATCAGAGCATCCAGAATCAGGTCGGGAGTAAACGCCTTGAGTTCCTGCGGACCCACTTCCCGGCCGTGACTGGACCGGAAGATCTTGAGCTGGAAGGCAGAGACCTCGGCGAGTCGACCGGCCTGACTCAAACATAGGACGACCTCTGCGCCACGGTTCGCCAAATGCCTGGCTGCACAAATCCCTCCGCCACCGTTCCCCCCCGCTCCTGCCAGGGTGATGATCTGCGATTTCCTCCAGTCCTTTTTTAAGACTTCCATGCTCAACGACGCGAGATTACGCCCAGCATTTTCCATCATCTGAAACATGTTCGGGCCGGTCTCCTGCATCGCGATTTGGTCAATCTTCCACATCCGATCCGCCGAAACAGCAGGGACTTCAACGCCATCACTTGTTCGGAAAGTAACGCCGGCTGCTTGTTCCATGTCTTTCTAAGAGCCTTCCTGATCGCGGACAGCCTGAACTCCACCACCCTACAATCTGTCAGGTTATGCGGTTCAGAACTCCAGTCATGTGTTTAGAATAATACCGGAATCGAATTCCACGGCAAATGATGACTATCCGCCGGTTGCGAAACCAGGATACAGTGTCATGCTTCTATTGATGAAGATGCCGGCGCCAGTTATGTAGTCGGCATGGTCGGAGGCCAACCAGACCGCAGCTCTTCCGATGTCGTCGATTTCACCAATTCTGCTATATGGAATCAGCTTCATTAGCTCACTGTAGGCTTCAGGTGTGTCCCATGCCCCTGTATTAATGGGCGTGCGGATCGCCCTTCAACCAGGTTGGGACATCGGAGTAGTAGAATTGTCTTGACCAGAGCATCCCGGCAAACGCCTGACGCTGTAGGCTTCGAGCGTCGTCATCCGAGATGCCTTCCTGCAGTTCTGCGTAGAACTCGTCGGCCTCGTCGATTCGAGACCGAAACACTTTATCGAAACCGGAGAAGGGCCTTTTCAGCCTTCGGTTCGTCAGCCGAAGCATCAGAGTTTGGGATGCTCCAGCACCGACAGTCAGATGGTAATAAGAGGCTGCCTTGGTACCCCGTCGATCGGGGTTGACTGCTGTCCTGATTCCGCCTACCACGAAATCATTAATTCCGTCTTCGCCCCATCGATTTGAAGGACCCCAACTTGATGACTTGCCCGCCTCGCCAGGCGTGTTGAGGATGTGACTCGGCACCTCCTCATCGAGATTCCTCTAGTAGAAGGGAAGGAGTTAGATTGCTCAATCTTCCCGATTCACTAACTGGAACCTATTGACTTTCGAGGTGTAAGAATTCACGTGCCTCCGGCACTCACTAAGTAGCCAGAGCGAAAGAGATCGGGCTTTGCAGTGAGGTCCGCGGATCTTTGTGCACGACGGATCGGTCCTAAAAGCGATTTCGTCTGATGCCAAGATCGTTTTCTTCGATTCTGCTGGAGTTTGATTATGGAAACGTACGCAGCGAATGTTTCACGTTCTGAAGCAGGTCTCGCGGCGCGGTTGAAAGCGCGAGAGGAGGAGGCCTTCGAGGAACTATATCAACATTTCGGGCGCAGAATTCTTGGTGCCTGCAGAAGGATTCTCAAGGAAGAAGAGTCGGCGAGGGATGCCCTGCAGGAAACCGTTCTGAAGATTCTCTTGACTTCCAGTCATTTCCGGGGCGATTCTCGGCTCTGGACTTGGATTAACCGAATCACCATTAACGTCTGCCTGGAAATGATCCGCAAGGAAAAGAAACATGTAGAGATAATGGCTAAGGATTCGCGAGAAACTGAACTGGAGGATCAAGTCAGCCCCAGTCCTTTGCACCAAGCCTATAAGACTGAGGTCCAGAATCGGGTCTGGACTGCTCTAAAACGGTTGAGTCCGAAGCATCAAAAGGTCGTCGCTCTTCACACCCTGGCAGGCTTCACAATTTCCGAAATCGCCGATCACCTTAGACTGCCTGAAGGAACCGTCAAGTCACGGATCTGGTATGGACGGGAGGAACTCAAACGGCAACTGCTTCCCGATTCCCGGTAAACATCTTTCGCGGTTTGAAGGTAGTTCAGTTCCATCAGACGATCTCCCCTCCACAGCTCGATCCGGCGCCGGCCGTGCAGCCGAAACAGTGCCGGCCGACTACGATCCTCCGATTTTCCATTCGATGGCGATCGAAGTCCTCAACATGCCCGAGCGTATCCGGGGCACATCTCAAGTCAAGCATCTGATTGAAGTCACAGTCAAATAGTGCCCCGTCCCAACCGACCGACACGGTGTTTAGGCACATCAGTCCCAGTGCTGCGGCAGGATTGAACGCATCCACCAGAGTCTTCATGTAGTCGGCGTGCTTTCCTGAGCTGATGAGGTAATCCAGAAACCGATTGATGGGCATGTTCGTAATACAGAAAAGACGATTGAATACAATTCCGAAATCGTCCTTTAGCACCCGTTTATAGTCTGCCTCGAGAGCTTTCTGAGGACCCGGCAGAAAGGCGCCGAGAGGATTGTAGACCAGGTTGAGTTCCAGCCCGGAACCTTTATGACCATAACCGAGGCCATTTAACTTCCTGAGAGCCTCGAGGGACTTCTCGAACACCCCTTTTCCTCGCTGTTTATCGGTGTTGGCGGCTGTGTAACAAGGCAAGGAAGAAATGACCGTCACTCCGTGGCGGGCGTAGAACGCGGGAAGCTGCCGGTACTTACCATTTACGGTGAGGATCGTCAGGTTGCTACGGACCATGACTCTCGTGCCGAGGGCCGTAAGCTGCTCCACGAACCAGGTGAAGCGTGGGTTCATCTCAGGCGCCCCTCCGGTCAGATCCACCAGCCTTATCCCCGACCGGCGAACTGCCGAGAGGCAGTGTCCCATGGTTTCGCGGGTCATGATCTCTTTGCGGTCCGGGCCTGCGTCTACATGGCAGTGGGTGCAGGTCTGGTTACACATCTTTCCAAGGTTGATCTGAAGGAGCTCAATCTGCGAGGGTCTCAGCGGGGTCAGGCCGGCCTCGTCAAGCTTCTCCTCGAAGCTCGGAAGGTGCTCTGCTGTTTCACTGAGGATGCGCAGCTGAACCAAAGGAATGGAAAGTTCATGTTGTACGGCGTTGAGTGTCTTCATTGTTCTATCCAGTCAACATTTGCGGAGCTATTTGTTACCGCGTCCAGGCGAGCCATTTCGCAAAAAGCTTCTTCACAAACGGGGTAAGTCTGGTTCGGTTGAAGGAATCAGCTGTCTTCCTGATCGCCTCGGCCTGTGTGGGATAGGGATGAATGACGCTCGAGAGCTTTCCCAACCCTGCTCCCAGATTCATGGCTAGAGTCAGTTCAGTGATGATTTCTCCTGCGTGACGGGCGACGACGGTTGCTCCCAGAATCCGGTCGGTTCCCGCTTTCACATGAACCTTGACGAAGCCCTCTTCTTCTCCATCGGCAATGGCGCGGTCAACGGTCGAGAAGGGCTGCATGAAGGTGATCACTTCGATTCCCTTCTGTTGCGCGTCCAACTCATACATTCCGACATGCGCGATCTCGGGATCGGTGAAAGTACACCAGGGAATGATCAGGTCACTCGTCTTTTTCCGGCCCAGGAAGAGTGCGTTCTGGATAACCATCCGCGCCATCGCATCGGCAGTGTGCGTGAATTTGTAGGGAAAGCAGACGTCCCCTGCAGCGTATATACGGGGATTACCGGTCTGAAGTTTCTCGTTGACCTGAACGCCGGTGCGCAGATCGTACTCCACACCGACTGATTCCAGGTTGAGCATGTCCACGTTCGGTGCCCGGCCGGCTCCCACGAGGATCTCGTCGATTTCAAGATCCGGGCAGTCATCCTCGAAAGAGATAACTTTCTTTTCACCAATCTTTTTCACCTCCCGAATCTTGCATCCCATCACCAGATTGATTCCGTCTTTGAGAAATGCCTGCTGCACAATGGCCGCAGCGTCGGGATCCTCACGGGTCAGAATCTGTTTTCGCGCCTCGAGCAAGGAAACCCGAGATCCGAAGCGCTGGAAAACCTGTGCCAGCTCACAACCGATTGGGCCGGCTCCGATTACTGCCAGCCTCCGCGACAGGCGGGTCAGAGAGAATACCGTCTCATTGGTGAGAAAACCCGCCTCGGATAGACCCGGTATGGGGGGATGAGCCGCTCGGGCCCCGGTGGCAATGACGGCCTTCTTGAAGCGCAGGGTCTTTCCCGCGACTTCGATCGAACTTCTACCGCTGAACCGCGCTTCCCCGAGAAAGACATCCACTCCAAGCTCCTGAAATCGACTCACTGAATCGTGTTTGCTGATGCCCGAGCGAAGACGGCGCATACGTTCCATCGCAGCCGCGAAATCCACTTCAGGGCGCCCTCCATTCACGACTCCAAACTCGTGAGCATCCCTCACGTCGGCCGCTGCCCGCGCCGATCGGATCAGTGCTTTGGAAGGGATGCAGCCAACGTTCAGACAATCCCCCCCCATCAGGTGCTTTTCTATGAGCGCAACCTTGGCGCCCAACCCGGCTGCCGCAGCAGCGGTCACCAATCCTGCCGTACCTGCGCCGATGACGACCAGGTTGTAGGACGGTGCAGGCTCGGGGTTCACCCAGTCGGACGGGTGCACGTTTGAGACTAGAGCTCGGTTATATTGATCCTGTGGTTCTACGCTAACGGTATCCATAGTTGCTATTGTCATGTTCCTCTCCTCAGGCCACCTTCCGTTGAAGGGCGTTACGGGCGATCCGGGTCACAGAGATGGTGACGAGCAGAGTGGCGATCAACCCGACCGCATAGAGTACCCACTCGGCTGGGGTTCGAGTCGCGGTTCCACTACCCAGAGTGGCGAGATCACCTGCCAAAGAACCGAGATAGACATACAGGGCCGTTCCAGGCAACATGCCGATCCATGACGCCAGGAAGTATTCTTTGAAGGAAACCTTGGTCAAACCGAAGGCGTAGTTCAGCAGGTTGAAGGGGAACACCGGCGAAAGCCGAACCAGGCCGACTATGCGCCAGCCTTCTCTCCCGACGGCTTCATCCACCTGGCGAAATTGACTGTTTCCCTCGATCTTCCCGGCGACCCAGTCTCGAGCTAAATAGCGACCGATGAGGAATGCAGTTCCGGCGCCTAATGTCGAGGCAACCGAAACGATGGCTGTCCCCTTGACCACACCAAACAGAAATCCGCCACCCAGAGTCAGCAGAAGTCCAGGAAGGAACAAGACAGTGGCGAAGATGTAGGTGAGAACGAACATCAGCGCTCCCCAGGCGCCCAGACTGGAGATCCATTCCAACAAAACCCTGATCAATTCTTGTACGTTGAAGTGTCGGGCTGCAATTACCAGGCCGGCCGCCGCAATGATGATCACGGCTCCCTTGATCACCGTATTCCAATTAACTTTACTTTTGCTATTTGTCATTACTCACTCCGCTATCTTGCAAGTTCTCACCAGTTTACTCCTTGAGCACCCTTGGTAAATTCGTGACTCCAATATCTGATTCGATGAGTGAGTGCGGTAACTGTGCATTTTCTTACAGACAGTTCTCGAGAAAGATCCTAACCCGGATAATTCAAACCACCTGGAACATCAAGGGGCAAAGGAAACCGAGTGGTTGATATGATTCCGTTAGGGACACCAGCAAGTCTTGACTGCTGATCGACCTGCTGGGGTTTGTTTAGGGTAAGCCCTTGATTCGTGGTGATCCTGGTGTCTTGGTGGTGAATTTATGAATGGTCCCGGCTAAACAATCGTGAAAGCGCGCTCAGTTACCGGGTCCAGGCTTCGGTCGGAAAAGAAACCGAGCGCCGATTCTATCTCTTCAGCAGGCTCTCGACGCTCACCGAATCATCGGTCAGACACTGGGTTCAGAAAGCAGACAGTGGCCCACAGATTCCGAGGAGGGAGGCACACCTTTTCTGCGGGTCAACGCGCCCTCGCTGGGCAGTAGGAAAGCCAGCGCTGCTCCAAAGGCGGCATGAGCCGTCAGGACCGTTGCCGCAAAGTGCCAGCCAAAGTCACGCCAAAAAGACCGACGCCGAGTGCTTGAACCACGGGACTCGCCATGAAACCCACTCCGACCGCCAGCCCATACGGAACCGCCAACCAGCGAGAGCAACCCCAGGTCAAGAGAACGAAAATGATGCCGAATGAAGCTCCGTTCCAGAAGTGATACCCAAAGCCGGCCAGAGTCGAGCCTGTGGATGGTCCCAATGCGAATCGGTCGAGCAGGAGAACCCCCATCAAGTCCGGTAGGTTGCCGGGCATCCAGCCAGCCAAAAAAGCAGGATAGCGTACGGCTTCGAGGGCAAGAGTAGCAACCGCGCCGGCCAACGCGCCACGAGCGAGCAGAGACGATAGCCGCCTGAGACCCACCCAGCGAAGTGTCAGCCAGCCGACGACGAGCAACGCCGCGCCTGGAAGGACCAGGCGGAGAGCGAGTTCGTTCAAAGTCCCAAATCCCATCATCGCCAGAGGAAATGCAACGGGACCTGTCAAGGCCAGAAGGGCAAGAATGGCTCTAAGTGAAACTGACTTCCAATCCAATTCTCTCATCGCTTTTCTCCAAGTGTTGAGAGGTGTACCCAACTCGGGCACACCTCCGGGGAAGAGTTGCCTACTGCACAGCCATCGAGGCCAGGTTCTCCAATTTCTGATCCAGCATCTGCGCGACCATCTTCACCTTTTCGTTCTCGAACTGGCCGAGTTGGGCAGACGCCTTGTCGTACGAGACGTGAGTTTTGCCTTTCGCGTCAGTGAAAACGAAGACCCGTAGCGGTACGTAGAGGCCAACCCCATGATCCTGTTCGAACAGTTGTTTGCCAACAGTTGGGTTTCCGATCAAATACAGCTTCGCGTTCAGTTTTAGTCCAGTCATGGTCAGCATTTTCCCCTGATCTACTTGAGCCATGATCATCATCCCGTTCTTGGCCACGAGTGATTCCAAAGCGGAGTTGACTTGATCAAAGGATTTCTTCGATTCGAAAACGACTCGATCGCCGGAGTAGGAACTCGATGAGCCGGCTGCCAGAAGCTGGGGACCGATTGCAGATATAACCAGCAGTGCCAAAAACATGACGAAATACCGTGTGATTTTCTTCATTTCTTTTCTCCTTCTGTCTTCTTTTAAGTTTTCTCTCTTCAAAACTGAGCACTGGCTTGCGATTTCTTGGGGATCGCAGCTG
>JAUVSF010000529.1 GCA_030597245.1 Acidobacteriota bacterium | reverse complement strand
GACACAAGAAGATCTTAGTAGTGATTTCGTGCTTTAGTGGTTGGGAACTGGGCTGAGGGCTGGAGTCGAACGGCCAACGACGAGCTTCGAACTTCGAGCTTCGAACTTCGGGTTTGGGGTGATGGGATCACATATAATGAGGGTTTCGGCTTCGGGAAGGAAAACGAAAAGGACAAACGAGCGCGAAAACCTACAGGAAAGTGAAAAGGCAACGAAGTAAAAGGGGAAGTAAAAGGGGACAGTGACGTGCTGGATGTCGTAACAGGGGGAGCGGGATTCATCGGATCCCACCTTACCAGGGCGCTTCTCAAGAGTGGACGTGAGGTCCGTGTCGTTGATGATCTATCGACAGGGAGCTTAGAGAACCTCAACGGGCTTAAAACGAGCTTCAACGAGACGTATGAGTTCGTCGAACTGGATATTCGTGACACTGAAGGATTGAAGCGCGTTCTCGACGGGGCCGAGATCGTTTATCACCAGGCGGCTATCCCTTCGGTTCAGCGGTCGATCGAGAACCCGCTGCGTTCAAACCACGTTAATGTGGGGGGAACGTTGAACGTCCTGGCTGTGGGCCATGAGGTAGGAGTCCGGAAAGTCGTGTACGCTTCGAGTTCGTCTGTTTACGGTGACTCAGAGAGCCTTCCGAAAATTGAAGCAATGGAGGCTAGACCGCTCTCTCCCTACGCTGTCAGTAAGTTTGCCGGTGAATTGTATGGCCGCACCCTCTCCAGAATTCACCGGTTTCCGACGGTCGGCCTTCGTTATTTCAACGTCTTTGGACCGAGACAGAACCCAGCGTCCCGGTATGCGGCAGTGATTCCCAAGTTCATCACCCGGATGCTCGCGGGACAACCTCCTGTCATATACGGCGACGGAGAGCAGAGTCGAGACTTCACCTACGTTGAGGATGTCGTCAACGCAAACCTGCTGGCAGCAGATTCGGACGCGAGTGGAGGTTCGGTTAATGTAGGTAGCGGAGAACGGTACACCCTGAATAGGCTCGTGGGACTCCTGAATGAAATCCTTGGAACGACGTTTGAGCCGCTGTATGAGGAGCCTAGACTGGGAGACGTTCGACACAGCCTCGCTGGGATTGATGTTGCAGAATCAGAGTTAGGGTACTTTCCGGAGATCGGATTCAGGGAGGGTCTCGAGCGAACTGTGGATTGGATTGAACCACTAAGTCACTAAGTCACGAGAAAAATCACTGCTTTGTGCTTTTGTGATTTGGTGGTTAGACCTTTTTACTTCGAACTTCGAACTTCGAGCTTGTTTCGAGTTTCGAACTTCGAACTTCGGGTTGGAGCGTACTCCCTGGGGACTGGGAGCTGGGAACTGGTTCCATATAGATTGAGCCCCTTGCGGGTATCTTGTGATACCTTATTGCCTGCCTTGAAAACCCAAGAGTCAGCAAGATCAGGAACTCTGCTGGATTCCAGCCGGAAAGGTGGATACGCTCAACCATGAGGATTGTGTTCAGGGGCGTACGCGGCTCCTTGCCGACACCGTACTCGGAGAATCTGGAGTACGGTGGCAACACTGCCTGTGTCGAAGTTCGCTCATCAAGTGGCGACATCCTGGCTCTTGATGGCGGGACCGGACTGAAAGATATGGGTGTTTCGCTCATTGAAGAGTTCGGCAGGAAAGGGTTCGATGTCGAGGTCCTCTTGAGTCACTATCACTGGGACCATATTCAGGGGATACCCTTCTTCGATCCTCTTTTTTCGTCTGGCAATTCGATTCGTTTTTTCGGTCCTGGACCCAAGCTTGAGAAAGTGCTGGCAGGTCAGATGGGAGCCCCGTACTTTCCTATCGATTTTTACCAGACAGGGTCTCGAAAAGAGTTCATCCCGGTCGAGTCCGCCCCCTTCACTATCGGAACACTTTCAGTTCACCCTTTCGGATTGAACCATCCGCAGGGTGCCACGGGATATCGATTGGAGAGTGAAGAGGGAACCGTTACCTACGCAACCGACCTGGAGCACGGTGACGAGCAGTTTGACCGGATCCTACGTGAGTATGCCCAGAATTCTGACGTTCTGATCTACGACGCCCAGTATACGCCGGAGGAATACGAGCGACGCCGGGGTTGGGGACACAGCACCTGGCTTGAAGCCACCCTGGTCGCAGGGGATGCGGATGTCGGGCAATTGGTGCTCTTTCATCACGACCCCTCTCATTCCGATTCTGATTGCGATGAGATTGCCAAACAGGCAGGCCGGCATTTCCCGGAAACCATCGTGGCACACGAAGGGCTGATAATCGAGCTGTAGGGGCTGGGAGCTGGGTTTAACCACCAAATCACTAATTCACAAGGGGCTCGTTCTTCTTGTGCTTTCGTGACTTTGTGGTTAATCCCTCTCACTCAATCGTCGCTTTGAGGATATAGTCAAGGTCAGGGAACTGTCGTTTCAAGTACTTGTTTCCCAGATTCTGCAAGAGGTTCGGCCGAGGCCCGTCGCCCTTCGGGTGCAGCTCGCCAAATCCTGAATAGAGTGAATCGATGATGGGCATTCCCTCCACCACCTGACCGAATGGTGCAAGTCCCGAGTCGTCCAGATCAACGTTGTCCCGCAAGTTGATATACATCTGTGTGGTTCTTGAATTCGGTGCCTGCTGGGCAAAAGCGATCGTCCCTCGCAGGTTTGACTCCTGTACCGGGTCGTCGCCAATAGCGGCGTCTCCCCAGAGTCGATTGACCTCCGGATTGCCATGAGTTCCGAACTGAGCGATATATCCTTCGAGTACCCGGTAGAATGAGACCTCGTTGAAATAGCCGACCCTTACGAGGTTGTAGAAGCGGTCCGCTCCCCGTGGAGCCCACGAACGGGTCACAGCGACTACGAAATCCCCTTTCGTGGTCTCGAATCTGGCCCTGAACTGTTTCGGGGCCTCCTCTCGCGCCAGAGCCGGCGCGTACAGGGCAGGGTGTTCTTCCTCCAGTTCCGGATCGGAGGCTGTAGCGGCCTCATTGCCGTCTGAGGCTCCGCACGACGTGGCTACGATAGAGGCCAGGAGTAGTATCAGAAGAGCAGGCACGCTCTTAACCTGAATGTTCATTGCATTACCCCGCCGTCAGTATAACCGTGTCTCGGATTAACCACGAAGTCACGAAATCACGAGAAGAATGATTGTCTTGTGTTTTAGTGATCTAGTGGTTAATCCCAGTTCTCAGTTCCAACCTTCTTTATTTCGCGACCGACAAGCAACCAAACGAAGAAGGAATATGAAAGTCTGGTGTCTCCGAATCTGGCTTGCACCAGCTCATCCAGCGTTCTTCGACTTCTCCTCCGGGGCCCCGTCGAAACTCGGCGCGAAACAGTCCTGTCCTGAGCTGCGCGCCCCCCTTCAACGACGGCAGCCCCAGCTTTTCCAAGGCTCGAGTCGGTACTGCCATTTCCACTGAATAACCGGAACCGTCCCGATGAGCTGCTGCTTCCAGCCCTTCAAACTGCCAGGCGTAGTCAAACTTCCGGTAATATGATGCCCGGTAATCCATGACTCTTCCGAGAGGATCCACCTCAACGCAGTAATACTCGTTAAGATCGGGATCAACGGCAAAAAACACTTCGACTCGGTCCTCCTTTTCGACCGCGCGCTCACCCTTGTTGTCAAAGAGAACGATGTCGCTGTCAATCGCCTTAAAGTAGAGGTAAAGCGTATCTTCGCTCAAGAAAGCTTTGAACTCTGTCCTGGGTGGTGTCTCCTTCCTCCACGGAAATGAGAAGGACTCTTCAGACGAAACCTGCTGCCAGACATCTTCTGTGGGTTTTCCGT
>JAUVSF010000419.1 GCA_030597245.1 Acidobacteriota bacterium | reverse complement strand
ATTTTACAGCTAAGGTTGCAAAGGCACAACGTTTTTTCCGTGAGAAAGATTCTTGGGCATAGATCATCCACTTGCGTGCAGTAGGGAAAAAGCCAATAATCCAGGGAATCGAGTCAACCTTTTGATCTTTAAGGTGATTATCAGACACAAGCGGCGAGTGAGTGTTCTGTCCGCGTCTGGCGTAACTCTTCGTTCGTAATTTCGAATGGGCCGCTCACTACGTTCAGCTTGCTGACACACGCTTCACTTCGATGTGCGGCTCTGACTGAAGTTACCAAAGCAACTCCGTAGCGCCGGCATCCTTGCCGGCATGAGGGGCTTCCAGCCCTCATTTGACTAGTTCTCAGAGATAAAAAGACGCTATCTTGAAAGGGAAAACTCCCCAAGACAAAGGGCACCACGCTGATCAATCGGGACCGAGACCAACTCTCTGTCCGCTACTTGGCGGTTTTCACCTTAGCGACGTTCGAAGGCCCAGAAAGCTCCGAACCCTTCTGTGCCATCACTTGATAGCAGTAGCTAGTATTCTTGGCTACCGTGTCATCATGGAAGGACGCCGTGTCTATGTCCGGTACGACCACCAAATCGGCACCACACTGCTTGTTCCTACCTCGTCCTTCCTCGATGGCCCTTTCGACAACAAACTGTACCGCATCGGCAGAGCCGTGGGACCAGGCAAGATTTACAAAAACGGTTAAGTTCTTCTTTTTTCCTTCGGAGCCTGCAGCGGCAGTCAGATTGGTCGGTGCAGTTGGTGGAACGCCGGGTGGACAAACAGCATCCCCATCGTCACAATCATTGTCGATTTCGTCACCACAAATCTCAATTGCGCCAGGATTGACGCTGGAGTTTCCATCGTTGCAGTCCCCATCGCACGTCCTGTACCCGTCTCCATCCACGTCAAATCCTTCGTCCGTCGATCCGTTACAATTGTTGTCTGCTCCATCGCAGACTTCTGCAGCACCTGGGTTGATTCCGGCGTCACCGTCGTCGCAGTCAACTCCTCCGCAAGCGGAGTCGTTGTAGGTATCGCCATCCTTATCCGCGCAACAATCACTGTCATCAAGATCGGTAAGCTCGTCGCAATCATTGTCGAGTTCGTCGTTACAGATCTCGGTTGTAGCGGTACCCGGCGAGCAGTTGTCAACCAACGCACCGTTCTCACACTGTTCCGTACCCGTGGCTGCACAGGCACCCACGCCACAAGTCGTCGCAACAGGCGTCACATCATCCGTCGCCCCGTTACAGTTGTGGTCTATCCCATCACAAATCTCAGTGGCACCCGGGTTGATCGTGTCATCATCATCATTACAGTCACCGTCACAAGTGGTCCAGCCGTCACCGTCGTTATCCTCACACGTCCCACCACCGCAATCCAGCGGAGGGATGACACAGATGCGAGTGTAGAAGTCGAAGCCTCCAGTCGCCTTGTAATATTCATTCGTAAACCAGAAAGTACGGTCGTCAACCGGATCGACACTGATCGTTGAGTAGTCCCCCCACCGGTTGCTCGAGCCAGTCTGAGACCCGCTCCCCCAGTGACAGATCTGTTCTCCTCCCAAAAGTTCTCCGAGAGGGTCACCCGCGCATCGAGTCGCATACGCAAGAGATGGGAATTGCGTCGTACCGGAAAGGCTGTAGCTCAGGGCGATGTTACCGGCTCCGTCCATCGCAATCGATCCCATCCAGCGGTGCATCCCATCATCCGGAGCGAAGGTACCTGTTTGATGGAGGGTCCAAGGCCCGCTCGGTTGCGTTTTGCGAAGTTCGGCCCAGCGGATCCCGGCGGTATCATTGCCATCAGCATCAACGGTGTGGTTGACGACGAGAGCTTCGTGGCTTCCCGCAAAGTTCCGGTACATCACCCGGAACATGGTGAACTGACTCAGAGTATCCAACAGTTCGCCCGGACTCGGCTGAGGAACACACGCTGCATACCCGCAGAGATTGCTGTCAAACTCCACTGTCGGAACCATTTCCAGCGACTCAAAGCGCGAAAGTCCCGGATTCTTCCAATCGACTGAAAAGTCCCACAGGCGATAGCCATCGTCCCCCGTGCTTCCGTTGTCCTCGCTGTCGAAGATCTGCAGAAAGTGGTTCGGACTTCCCTCTGGGGGAGGTGTCGGTCCTTCCCAGTGAGAGGGCTGCAGGCTAAAGTTCTGATCCCCGGGAAGCAGGAAAGACACCATACCGGCTGCTTCTCCCGCCAGCATTCTATCTCGCTCGAGAGCAGCCACCCTGGCACCGCTGTAGGTACAGATGGTCCAAAACCATACGTTCTGGCACTGGAACTCATTGACCGTAACGTAATAGCCGTCAGGCCAAAGCCCCAGCTTCGGATAGTCATTGATTGCGTAATACGAGTAACCTCCGTCTTGAGAGGGGCTAACCCGGAAATCGTACCGATAATAAGGGCCCGTCGGGTCGTCCGTTGCGGAAACAGCAACACATTGATGGCCATCCGCTTCACCCGGTACTGGTGACTGGTTACCGATGGCGAGTTGACTAAACACCCATCGATCCGCCAGTTGATCGTAGAACACAACAGGATCCCCATTGTTGAGATCCTCACAGACGCCCCCGAAGCCACTCCACAGGGTGTTGTTGGCCACGGGACCGTAAACGGAGTTCCCGTCCTTTTCGAACACCTCGAAAACCACGTTGTTCATCTGGATGTAGTAGTCGAGCCCCACATCACCTTCGGTGTCAGGCGGTACTATTCGTCCACCGCCGACAACCTCGTTGTCTTCATCCGAAGTACCCTCGAAACTGATCGAGAACGGAGTCTGCCCCATCTCAGACACAGGTTCGGCACTCATCTGGCGGACAGGGTCCATCCCAGGAGCGCTGTGGACAGGCTGAGTCGATCGTATCTTGCGAAAGTTCTGGATTTCTCTGGGCGGTCCCTGAGGGTGGATCTTTGGCGCCATTTCCCTCAAAGGTCTCGACTTATCGTGGCGAACAGCCTTGGCAACGTCCGGGATCTTGTCGCCGGATTTACCCTGAGCAAGCGGCGTACTGGTTAATACTAGGAAACTCAAAGCAAGTGTCAGTGAGGTTTTGACCTGCATCGTCTGCCCTCCGTCAGATAGGACTATGACTGCCCTGTTTCAGGCCAGTCGATAGGCTTCTGAACGTCTAAGTCTGGTGTCGCTAGTTACACTTATCTTTAACTCAGAACTCCTTTCTCGTCAATAGTTTTTTCCCGAGGCGTAAACTTCGGAAGAGCCCTCACACGCCTTCAAGTCGCCTCAAATAAAGGTCTTTTCAGGGATCGAGTGGTACCATGAGGGAGCCAGTACGGGGGGTTTCCATATGCAAAGGGCTCACAGGGTTCCTAGTCGAAATAGGAGGCGAATCGGTCCTCCAAAGAATATTGGAGCTGGACGCCGGCGATCAGGAATCAGTGCCGGCTCCGTGCGGATTCGCGTAGTGTTGTCTTCTCTTGCTCTCTTGAGTTCCTTCCTCTTCTCCCTGGCCACCGGCGAACAGAAAAACGCAGAAACGGAGCCATCCAAGATCGAGTTGAGGGGAGCGCTGGAGTCCGCCCTCAAGAATCCCGAGACCTGGCAAGACATCAGAATCGAAGCCGCGTGTTCGACGGATACCGGCTCCGGTGTAGTAGAGATTTTCGGTGACGGAGTGGGTATCTGGAAACGTGAAAAGCAGTTTCCGATCTCCAGGCAGCAGTTCCGCGAGATCTTGCAGGAATTCAGGGATGCCGGTTTCGTGGATTGGCGCGACTTCTATGGCGGTTCTGCAGAGCCTGGGGCAGGCGTGAAGATCATTTGTCGCGCTGGGCTCTCCATTGGCTCGAACTTCAAGATGGTGTCTCAAAGGGAAAAGGGGAAGCAGTTTCAGCCACTTCGGACGCTGACAGCTCGCATATTCGCGATTTCCAAAGGATCCACGGCAGACGGTGTTTTTGCGGATTCGTTGACTGACGGCCTCAGGAAATTGGAGACGGGCGAACTGAATCCTGTGACCTTTCAATTACTGCTTCATCGGAGATCTGAAAGCCGAGCTGAGCTGAACAAGGACCGAGGGTGGATCCTGCGCGTGGAGGGTCGCCGAGCCAGTCACCAGACGATCAGACAGAAGGCAGGATACAGCGATCCCGTGGGACTTGATTTGAGTGAGGAGGAGTTCCTTGGCCTGATTCGTACCCTCGCCAATTCCGGCTTGGAAAAGTTCCCCCTTAATCTGTTTGCAGATTCTTACACCGATCTGAGCCTCCGAGTATTGAACCGGAAGAAGAGTGTTCAGGCCCGGCAGTTTCCAGGAGTAACGCTTGAGACACACGGTGAGAGACAGACGTCCTTCGACAGAGTCCTCGCCTTACTGACGGAGCTGAACTCGAAGGTGGGGAGTTCAGGGCAAAAGCCGAGATAGTACAAGCGCGGGGTTTTTGAAGGGACTCCGAAAGGACGGAAAACACCTGTCGTTTGCCACAATCCAATCGGCATGTTGACGAAGATAAGCACGGCCCACTGAACTTTCTGAATTTTGGGTCGTTTCTCGGCGGCGAGAGACAGGGACCGCACAAGCCGGCTTTGTTCCCAGAATCGTGCCTGCGGGTCCATGTTTTGAAGGCGCTAGCTTCCACTTGCGTGCGGTAGGGAAAAAGCTAATAATCTAGGAAATCAAGTCAACCTTTTGATCCTGGTCGATTACTGGACAAGAAGACGAATAAGGAGGAAGAAATGACTATTGGAGAAGCCTTGAGTCTTGAGCTCGAGCAT
>JAUVSF010000526.1 GCA_030597245.1 Acidobacteriota bacterium | reverse complement strand
TTCGTTTGATGACTCCGTCGCGGCTGCTCTTTTTCCTCTTGACAATCTACACACCATCTTGGTGGTAAGTCTTCTTGGTACCGATAACCGATAACCGATAACCTTTTCCCACTCCCCAGCCTGCTTGCCGGTCTCGAGAAGTGGATGATAAACTCCCTTTCACGATGTCCGCTTTCCACCAGTCCAGAAGCATTACGACCTTGCACCGGCTGGGTGAGTTCGATCTGGAACGGCTTGAAGATGATTTGTGCCGCTGTGTAAGAAGACGTCCAGTGGCGC
The DNA here is from genome assembly GCA_030597245.1 of Acidobacteriota bacterium. Lineage (GTDB taxonomy): Bacteria > Acidobacteriota > UBA6911 > RPQK01 > JAPXNP01 > JAUWTT01. The sequence goes on along the minus strand of JAUVSF010000526.1, from coordinate 3,547 downwards.
TAGTGCTTCCGTGTCTGTATTCCGAACTGGAGGGTGAGGCGATCCAGCTAATCGTGGATGAACTGAAGAACGTCCGGTACCTCGACCAGATCATCCTGAGTATGGACCGGATGGATCGAATGCAGTTCCACCATGCGGCCGAGTTCTTTTCGCAGCTTCCGCAGGACTTGCGAATCATCTGGCATGACGGGCCAAGGATGAGAGCAATGGTGGATGAACTGGAAAACAGCGAGTTGTCAGTCGGTGAGCAAGGCAAGGGAAGAGGTAGCTGGTTTGCGTTTGGCTATGCAATCGGCGAGGGCCGTGCCAAGGCAATTGCCCTCCACGATTGCGACATCACTACTTACAATCGGTCGCTTCTGGCTCGCCTCTGTTACCCGGTTGCCAATGCAGCCATGGGTTACGAGTACTGTAAAGGGTATTATGCCCGTTACCGAGACCAGCTTTATGGGCGAGTTACCAGACTGTTCGTTACGCCTTTGATTCGAGCGCTGATCAAGGTCACAGGGGGACACCCAATACTTGACTATCTGGACAGTTTCCGATATCCGCTGGCAGGTGAATTTGCGGTGACTGTTGATCTTGCCCAGACCAACAGGATACCTGCGAATTGGGGCCTTGAAATCGGAATGTTGACCGAGGTCTATCGGAACGCTTCGCTCAAGCGGATTTGCCAGGTTGATTTGATCGAGAAATATGACCACAAGCACAGGACTCTTTCTTCAGAGAATCCCAACAAGGGATTGATGAAGATGTCGGTTGACATTGCAGACAGCATACTTAGAACCCTTGGGACCGAAGGAGTTCTAATGGGACGGGCCTTTTTTAGAGCGTTGACGACGATTTATGAGCGTTCAGCCGAAGATACAATCAAGAGCTACAATGACGATGCGCTGATAAATCAGCTCGAGTTTGACCGTCACGCGGAGAATCAGGCGGTTGAGACCTTCAGAAGGGCTTTGCAGATCGCTTCAAACAACTTTCTCGAAGATCCCCACGGAGTCATTCTGATTCCTAATTGGAATCGTGTCATTGCAGCGATTCCAGACTTTCTCGATCGCCTTCAGGAAAGTGTAGATGCCGACAATGAGGCGGTCCGAAGCGAAGTGGGACTGCCGGCGATTCGGTGAGAACCGGTTATCGGTGATCGGTTATCAGGGTAAGACGGTAGCACCGGGAACATAGGTAACACTTTCGACCGGAGATTTTCCTGGTGTACTTGGTGCCTTGTAAGTCTTCTTAACCGTTAACCGATCACCGATTACCGATTACCGATCACCGGTCATCCAGGCCTAACCGGACCATTTCTTTGCTTCTCGACAGTTGCGGGAATCTTCGTAGCGCCTCATATCGAAGCAGGCCGACGGCAAAACCAGAGCCGATGAGCAGTAAAAGAAAGACTCCGATGCCCAGAATCGCCTGGGTAATCAAGCCGAGGAAGGTGATATTCTCCGCACTCGGGTCATGTTTCTTTTGATACAGCCACTTGATTGTGGGAGTGTATTCGACCTTCAAAAGGACGTCGCGCGCACGCTCCTCGGGTCCGATAAAGATACAGATAACAACACCGGCCCGCTTCCGATAGACGCCTTCAGTAGAAAAGAAGCCCTCAAGCCGATTCTGGAGTCGGATGAAATAATCCTCAGCTAGAGCGGGCGTTGGGTATCCGACCAGGAACAGGGAGTGACTTCCGGGTTCATATTGAGCGAAGGCAATTTCAATCCTGTCTTCGAACCCTATCTCCTTGAGCAAAGGAGCGGGGAAGTGTTCATTTAGCGAAAGGGCATCCGCACCCAGGTAGAAGCGAGTAGATCCCGGGACGAGCTGTTCCTCGGGCAGATGGGAGACTGACACGGGCAACAGGTTCTCGGTTTGGATGACCTCGACAAAGTCATTGATGATCTCGGTGATAAATCCTTCGGTCAGTCTGGAACCTGCCTGGGGACGAAGGTGGCAGAAATAATACCCTCTCCAGAAGATGGCGTTGGAGGGATTGAAAAGGGCTCCGATGGGGACATCGATTCTGACAAGATCGGATTCAGCTGCGAGATCCGGCCACAGTGTGAATAGCTCGTAGGCCCCCAGCGGGTCGGCCATCTGGAACACGTCGAGTCGAAGCTGCCCGCTGGTATTCCTGCGAACTTCCCAGGAGGAGAAACCCTGAAATCCCGCTTCTACCAGGATTGGTTCTGAGAAGGGTTTCAAACGAGTGTCGTCACCTGGAGAATCGATCTCCGACCGCATGGAAAAACGGTACCCGTCCAAGTCGGAAAAGAAGGCCTGGATCGAGGGTTCCGCCTGAACACCTTCAACCGATAAAAGCAGAAGCAAGGGGAGTAACAGTTTTCGCCACATTATCGATGTCAACGGCCGCTGGTTGCCGACACGGCGCCTGCAGCGGGCAGTGTCCCCAACGACCGAAAATAAGATTCTACGCCTTTGTAAAGCGCCTCTGCTACCTGAACGTGTGCTTCAGCGCTTCGGTAGTATATTTCATCGTTAGGGTTGCTGATAAACCCGATTTCGGTGAGGATACTTGGCATGTTGGAGCCGATGAGCACAATGAAGGGAGCTTGCTTGATGCCCCGGTTCTTCTGGTGAGGAAGTTCTCGGGAAAGTTCAGAGCACAACTCCGTCTGGACGGCGTGGGCCAGGTCTCGGGATTCCTGATTGAAATCCTCCATGGCGATCTTCTTCAACAGGTCTTCTAACTCCCGGATGTTTCTCTGGGAACTCGCGTTTTCCCGGCTTGCCACTTCGCGCTCTGCATCGCTGGTGGCGAAACTAAGAATATAAGTCTCAATCCCTGAAGCTCTTCTGTTCCGACTGGCATTCGCATGGATCGAGATGAAAAGATCGGCTCCCTGCTGGTTTGCAATTGCCGTCCTTTCCTCGAGAGGAACGAACCTGTCGTCTTCACGTGTGAGGATCACCTCGGTGTTCAGCCGGTTTTCGAGAAGATCGCGCAGCTTTAACGAAACACTCAAGACGAGATCTTTCTCTTTCAAGCCCGAAGGTCCGATTGTTCCGGTGTCTTTGCCGCCGTGACCCGGATCTATTACGACCTTTCCCACCTTGAGGCCGAGGGTTCGTGTCAAAGTCCAGTCACCATTAGCCGTACGTGTCGGTGAAGCGGGTGAGCCAGGCAGCGGTTCCGTACCTGAGGGTGAGGCGGGCGGGAGGCTCGAGGAAGCTGACTCGACCCCACCATCCGGCCTTGTCGAAGCGCTCTCTCTGGTAGGACCCCGAGTGTCGATGACAATTCTGAAGGGATCGTAGAGTGCAAAAACCGGATGCTGACTGATCTTCTCAAAATCGAGCACAATACGGATCACTCCCGGGCGGTTCTCAGCGACTCTGATCTTGGTGATGAACAGACCATTAACGTCATATCGCTTACCGATCATCTCGTCAGAAGCATACGTTGAGTCGAGGTCGAAATAGATTCGATCTGGATCCGATAAAATGCTCTTCTCGAAGTTCACCTCTCGGTCGAGCTGCAGCACGACGCGTGTGTAGTCTTCGTTCGACCAATAGCGCACTTCTG
>JAUVSF010000214.1 GCA_030597245.1 Acidobacteriota bacterium | reverse complement strand
TGTTCAAAGGGCCTGGTTCTTCCGTCACTACAGCCGGTTCATTGCGAGCCTGAACCTGGGATGAGGGCGGCTCTTGCCCAGTACTCTGATCCATACCCAACGGCGGCATTACGGCAGGAGTCTCTTGATCCGACACTACCGCCTCAGCAACCTGAGGAGCCGCTCGTTCGGCCCCAGAGGAATCGTCCACAGCCATCATCTGCTCGATTCTTGTCTCAAGACTCTGAACCGGGATGGTTTGTTCCACCCGTCGGCCGTAGCTCTCCCACATCTCAGGAGCCTTAACTGTCAAAGAGCCCTCCCAGTTCAGATATACGGCCGCCACCAAACAGGCGGCTGCAGCGGCGGCAACATAGCGATAGTAGCTTCCGAAACCCCGCTTTCCGGAACCAGCCCGCGTTTCAATCCTGTCCCTCTGCTCAGGATGGAGACGTACCTCCTGCTCGCTCTGCAGGGCCCCGGTTACGAGGTCAACTGTCTCCCTGATTCGCTCCAACTCTATCCTCAACTCTTCGGATTGCTCGAGTCTCTCTTCGAGTTCTTCTTTCTCAGGGCCTTCCAATTCACCCAACAGGTAAGCCGTGAGTTTTGCTTCTTCCAGTTCCTTCTTCATTTGACTCTCCTCAGAATCCGTTTACTCGACTTGTCCTTACCGAGCCTCTTCCGGATTGTCTTGACTCCCGTATGGATGAGGAATCCCACATTGGAAACGGAGAACCCAGTCACCGAGCTTATCTCCTTGTAACTGAGCCCCTGCTGAAACTTGAGACGGATCACTTCCCTCTGCTTGTCGGGCAGAGCTTCAATCATTTGTGCTACACCCGAAAGAACCTCCTCATCTTCGAGGTTTCGTAAAGGGCCAGAGGACTTGTCTCGGAGTAGTGATAATCGTGGTGTACTCAGAGAAGTCATACGGCGCTCCTTTCTTTGCCAGTCCAAGGCTCGGTTTCGACAAACGCGAAAAAGCCATTGAGCCAGATGGCCCTGCAAGTCTCTCGGCCTCTGCCCGCAAAGCTTCAGGAAGGTGTCCTGTACGACATCCCTCGCTATTTCCACATCTCCAAGAAGACTCACGGCATAGCGAACCAACGGAATCTCGTATTGGTCTAACGCTTCCTCCACCCAATTCGAATCGGTCATGGTCAGGTCCTTCTTGCTTTGCGTTTTATCGACCTCACACTTGATAACGGGCGAGCATCATTTTTCTTAGAACAAAACAGGGCGACTAAAGAAGGTCGGCTGTAGCAGTCAAAGTCAACCAGGAGTGCAGCCTTGATGAACATTCAGGTTCCCCGAGCCAAAGTTGCCACTTCTCTACAGTGATGCACTCTTATACGATCTATAGAGCCGAATACTGACAGGATAGTTCCAAGTTCGAAGATTCGGTAGAGCATTGTACGAGAATGAAATGATTGTGAAGATCTCATATTTCGACGTAAGCCTACCGTTTTCGAGCCAGATTGTGGGCTGAACGGACAGTGGCTCGCAGCCTTCATACCCACGTGTCCGCTGTCGATCACAGCGTTCCTTCTAGACCGCCATGTATAAGAACTTCAGATTGAGTGCTTTGCTCAACGATATTAGAGACAGCCTTTCCGGGAAGGAGCATGACGTTACGACTGGCAGTATCGGCCGTGCCGTCACGATCCTGGCGATTCCGATGGTTCTCGAGCTCTCAATGCAATCGGTCTTCGCAGTTGTCGACGTCTTCTTCGTAGCAAAGCTCGGGGGCGAAGCGGTGGCTGCAGTCGGAATCACGGAGTCACTCATGACGATCGTCTTCTCAATTGCTACGGGTCTGGCGATGGGAACAACAGCACTGGTGGCGCGGCGAATCGGAGAACGGAACAAGCAGGCGGCAACAACGACTGCCGTTCAGTCGATCTTTCTTGGAATTCTGGTGTCGATCCCAATCGCGTTAATCGGCTTGCTGTATACTCCCGACCTTTTGAAGCTGATGGGCGCTTCCGCCTCGGTAGTCGAAATGGGAACGGGTTACAACGAGGTAATGCTGGGCGGGAATCTCACTATCATGCTCCTCTTCCTTATTAATGCCGTCTTTAGAGGTGCAGGCGATGCGGTCCTGGCGATGCGGGCACTCTGGATCGCGAACCTCGTGAATATCATTCTGGATCCCTGCCTGATCTTCGGCCTGGGTCCTTTTCCCGAGATGGGCGTTACTGGAGCCGCCGTTGCGACAAATGTGGCCAGGACCATCGGCATTCTCTACCAGGTCAGAAAACTGGCCTCGCCGGCGTCGAGAATACAGATTCACACGGCAGATCTGAAGGCCGACAGAAGGGTACTCGCTAACCTTTTCAGGGTGTCTCTGGGTGGAGTCCTTCAGTTTCTTGTAGCCACGGCCAGCTGGCTGGGTTTGGTAAGGATCATTGCTATCTTTGGGAGCTCTGCACTCGCCGGCTATACGATCGCGATACGCGTCTTCATTTTTGCGATCCTTCCTTCATGGGGCATGAGCAATGCTGCTGCAACACTGGTGGGACAGAATCTAGGCGCCGAACAGCCTGCCCGCGCTGAGAAGTCCGTCTGGTTGACGGCCACAGTAAATATGGTTTTCATGGGTTTCATCACAATCGTGTTCGTGACTTTCGCAGATCCGATCAGCCGCCTTTTTACTTCCGATGAGAGAATCCTGATTTACGCCGTTGACTGCTTGAGATATGTGAGTTACGGATACGTGTTTTACGCTTGCGGCATGGTAGTCGTGCAAGCCTTTAATGGTGCTGGAGATACCTACACTCCTACTGTCATCAATCTGTTCTGCTACTGGCTGATTCAAATCCCACTCGCATACCTTCTCGCTCTTACAGCTGACCTGGGAGCCCAGGGGGTTTTCGTCGCGATCGCCATTTCGGAGTCGCTCGTCGCTGTCGTAGCAGTTCTCGTCTTCCGGCGAGGGAAGTGGAAGGAACGCAAGGTCTGAGCCTATCCGCGAATAGATATGGACGAGCGTCGCCGGCATGCCAGGATAGGTTCTCGATTACGATTACGAGTACGAGCACGAACGAAGATACCAAGACCCAGTTCCCAAGCCAATTGTACCTATCAGTCCCGCCCGGTTGATGGTAGATTCACATTTCATGATGAAAGCGATGGTTCTAGACAAGGCCCGAACACCACTGCAACTCATGGAACTGCCGATCCCGCAGCCGCAGGAAGGCCAGATTCTGATCAGAGTGCGAGCGTGTGCAGTATGCCGAACAGACCTGCACGTGGTTGATGGAGAGCTTTCAGACCCGAAGCTACCCTTGATCCCAGGGCACGAAATCGTCGGTCAGGTAGAAGAACTTGGATACGGCGTCTCGGATTTCCAGGTCGGGGATCTCGTAGGAGTACCCTGGCTCGGCTGGACGTGTGGATGCTGTCGTTATTGCGATCAGGGTGAAGAGAATCTTTGTGATACAGCCCGCTTTACCGGTTACACACTGGATGGGGGCTTCTCAGAATATACGGTTGCCGATGAGCGCTTCTGCATCGCGATTCCCGACTCGTACTCAGCAGTCGAAGCTGCTCCTCTCCTCTGTGCCGGCCTGATCGGATACCGCACCCTGAAAAAAGCGGAAGGGGCATCGCGCTTAGGTATTTACGGTTTCGGTGCAGCAGCTCACATCGTGGCTCAAGTCGCCTTGTATCAGGGCAAGGAGATCTACGCATTCACCAGGCCGGGCGATCAAAAGGGTCAGGAATTTGCCCTTTCTATGGGAGCATGCTGGGCGGGGGGTTCCGATCACCCGGGCCCGGTTGAACTTGATGCTGCTCTGCTCTTTGCTCCGGTTGGAGCACTGGTTCCGGCAGCTCTGAAAGCAGTTAGAAAGGGTGGCGTGGTGGTTTGCGGCGGAATCTATATGAGCGACATCCCGTCATTTCCCTACGAGCTCCTGTGGGGCGAGCGGAAGGTGGTCTCGGTCGCCAACTTGACGCGAGAGGATGGTGTTGAATTCATGGAGATCGCACCCCAGATACCGGTCAAGACCACCGTGGAACCGTTTGATCTTTCCGATGCAAATGAGGCCCTGGACCGTCTGCGTACAGGGAAAATCGAGGGAGCCGCAGTTCTGACAATGTGATGAACTTCAACCGATTACCGATAAGAGTCTGCCACAATCGGCACGCGAACCTGAGAAAGACGAAAGAAGGAAAGATGAAGCGAACGATTCTTGTGCTAGTTCTCCTGACAAACATTACTCTTGCTGCCCAGAAGAGTGAATTCTATCCGGGAGCCCAATACGATCCCTCAATTCCAACTCTGGAGGCAATTACCGGGCACGACTGGGGAGCCAGGATTACCAGTCCCGCTGACATCGAGCGTTATATGTTGGCGCTTGCGGAACGGTCACCTGTCGTCCAGACATCTTCTTATGGAGAAAGCTGGGAGGGCAGGAAGCTGAACTACCTTACCGTTTCCTCGGAACAGAACCTCGGAAGGCTGGAACAGATACGAGAGGGGATACAGCACCTGGCACAGGCCAGGGTCAGCAGCGAAGAAGCCGATCGCCTGATCGAGCAACTTCCATGCGTGGTGTTACTTGCCTATGGCATCCACGGCAACGAGATATCCAGCCCCGAAGCAGCCTTGCTCACTGCGTACCATCTCGCGGCAGTTCAGGGCGATGCTTTGAGAGATTCTATCCTGGAGAACTGTATAGTGATTATTGATCCTATCCAGAACCCGGATGGGAGGGATCGGTTCGTCTCTTACTTTCGACAGACTCGCGGACCCTGGCCTGACGGAGACCCTTCTGCTGCTGAGCATAATGAATCGTGGCCGGGCGGGAGGTCTAATCACTATCTGTTCGACATGAACCGGGACTGGTTCGCACTTACACAAACCGAGACTCGAGCGAGAGTGCGTCTCTTTCTTGAGTGGTTTCCTCAGGTCTTCGTCGATCTCCACGAGATGGGAGGGAATTCAACTTACTACTTTCCGCCTCCGGCGAAACCCTGGAATCCAAATCTGGTCGATGCCCAATTGGACTGGTTGACTACGTTTGGCAAGAACAATGCGAAATGGTTCGACCAGATGCACTTCGACTACTTCACAGGTGAGATCTTCGACTCTTTCTACCCCGGGTACGGCGAAGGATGGCCGATGTTCCATGGAGCTATCGGAATGACCTACGAACAGGCTTCAGTCAGGGGCCTGGTACTCGAACGCGAAGACGAAACCACTCTTCTGTACAGGGATGCGATCAGACACCACTTCATTGCGTCCGTTTCAACCCTCGAGTGTGCCTCCACGAACCGCCAACGGCTGCTCAAGGACTTCTTTGCGTATCGCAGTTCCGCGATCGAGCAGGGGCACAACAACTCGATCAAGGAGTTCATTCTGCCCAAAGGCAGCGATGCAAACCGCACCTTCAAATTGGTGAATCTCCTGCTGGATCAGGGAATTGAGGTGCAACGGGCGAAATCGGGATTTCAGAACGATTCGACACGAAACCTGAACGAAGTGGCTCCAGATCGAATTGAATTCTCACAGGGAACGTTTATTGTCTCCTTGGCGCAACCTGGCGGAAGACTGGCCAAGGCTCTTCTCGAGAGCCACACTCCGATGGGTGATGAGTTTGTCAAAGAGCAGATCAGGCGCCACGAAAAGAAACTCCGTGATCAGATTTACGACATTACAGGGTGGTCCCTGCCGTTTCTTTATGACGTCGAATGCTACACAGCCAAAGAGTCTTCGGCCGGCGAATTCGAGGCCTTGACAGTGCCAGTCAGGATGGAGGGAAGCGTTCAGGGAGGCTCGGGTAAGCTGGCTTATCTGATTCCGTGGAACTCAAACTCTGCAGCCAAGGCTCTTTCGCTGCTTAGTCGGCGCGGCATCAGGGTTTTCTCTTCTGACGAGCCCTTCGTGATGAACGGGGTCACCTACCCACGAGGCTCGCTGGTCGTTAAGGTGAAGAACAACCCGGATGATCTGCACCAGCAGATAAGCGAGATTGCCAGGCAGACTGGAGTGGTCGCTCACTCAACAGACACCGCCTGGGTTGACGAAGGCGTGAATCTCGGCAGCAACAAGGTTGTCTTTCTCAAACGACCGAAGGTTGCGATGGTCTATGGTCCTCCGACGAGATCAAGCTCTGTCGGTGCTGCTCGCTATCTCTTCGAGCGTGTGTACGAGTACCCGGTAACCATCATTCCTACCGATAGGCTGAGAACGGCCGACTTGACACGCTACAACGTCCTGGTGTTCCCGGATGCTTCTCAATATTCGGGAGGATATTCGGAATTCCTGGGTGAGTCGGGCATACGGCGGCTAAAACAGTGGATTCAGGACGGCGGGACCTTGATCACGTGGGGAGAAGCGACTCGCTGGCTCACCGGCGAAAAGGTGGGTCTGCTTGATACTCAGCGAGAATACAAAGAGCAGCAGGAGGAAGAGCCTGAAGAGAAGTCAGCGGAGAAGAGTTCAGGGAAGGAGAAGACCTCCGATGAGGAAATCGAACCCGACCGAGAACTTCCGGACTTCACTCCTGGAGCCCTCTTGCGTGTCTCACTCGACACTGAGCATTGGCTTGCGTCCGGTTATGACGGCGAAGCAAACGTCATCGTCAACAGTCGCAGAATCTTCACTCCGCTCAAGCTTGACAAGGGTAGAAACGTTGCTACCTATTTACCGGAAAGCCACCTTCTGCTCAGTGGATTCACGTGGGACGCGGCTCGAAAGCAACTGGCGAACAAAGCGTATTTGATGTACCAGCGAAGGGGCCGTGGACACGTAGTGGCTTTCGCCGAAGATCCGAACTTCAGGGCATTCATGGATGGACTGAACTTGCTGTTTCTGAACGCGGTTTTCTTCGGACCGGCACATTGAATGGTCTTGGGTCTTGGGTCTCGTCGAAGTACGAACGACGAACGAGGCTTGGGGCTTTTTTGAGTCGGAAGTCTTGAGTTCTTGAGTTCGCACTTCGCGCTTCGAACTTCAGGTCAGGCCCCAGGCCTCAGGCCGTTAACGAGCCAGCGAGCCGCGTTCTGCCAGAATTTCTGGTACTGCTCCCAGTAGACGAAATTGCAGCCCCAGTGAGGTGCGGGATCAGAAGTGTAAGCGAGAACCCTCCCCAGTCCGTAGGCCCCACAGACAAGCATGGGATCTTCCGTGCCTTTCCAGTTGGCGACGACTTCACTCCCCTCCTTGGGCAGGACTCTGTTGTAGCCAAGTACGGGAGGCAAAGTGCTCAAATCCAGCCCGTCCAGAGTCGGATGATCCGGCAGGAGGGCTTCCGCTCCCCAGCCCTCGGTGCTCTCTCTCAGATCTTCGAAGTCCAGACATTCAACTGGAAGGATTTCGCATAACTCCGTCCTACCCCACCCTCCCTTTCCCAACTCGCCGTTGAAACTGAGCCAACCTCCGAGAAACATCACATGCTTACCGGCCGAAACGGCTTCCACTGTCAAGCGTACTCGATCCGGAAAAGTAAGCGGCTTTCCGCCAAACTTGGACCGGTCGAAAAACGAAGGGTTCAGGTGAAAGTTCTTGGCCTCGACATCAGAAAAGACGAGGATGTCGTTGGTCTCGATCACCTTCTCATACTCGCCCGGAGCAAGCCCGTAGAACTCCCAGGTTGGGACGCTCAGAACCTCGTTTTCCCCATCGACCTCGAGGGCAGATTTCAACCACTTTCCATAATTGAATATCTCAGTCCCCTTGGGCGCGTAATTAAAGGGAGTCTCAGCAAATACAGGGCCCAGCATCACGGCCCAGTCTCCTACATAGTAGATTCTTGCCATAGCTAAGGCCTCACCAGGAAAGGTGCACTGGAAGCCTGCACGCGAAAACGGAAGTGACCACTTCGTTCCTGCCGCATAGACTCTTAGTCCGCTCG
>JAUVSF010000321.1 GCA_030597245.1 Acidobacteriota bacterium | reverse complement strand
GAATGATCAGCCCGGGATCGTCAGCCGTATATCGGAGGCCATTGCCGACCACGGGGTCAATATGGAAGAACTTGAGACCGAATGCATCAGCGCGCCGATGTCAGGCACGGCGATTTTCCAAGCCCGTGCCAAACTCTTTTTGCCGGCTGAGATGCAAATACGCGATCTGCAGAAACACCTCGAAGAAATAGCATCGGATCTCATGGTTGATATCAGTATCGACTAGAGCCTGAGCTGCACAAGAAGCGCGATCATCCCTTTCGACGGCACCACTACTCGCTCACCTATGTCCTGAGCTCTGCTCCGGGACAAGTCCCAGAAAGTGAGTATCGTCACCTCCCATGCGACCTTTCTGAGAAACAATATCGGATTGCGGAGAGGCGTAGCCTGTGCTCCAGGCTTAAATGCGGGTCTGTGACTTCTAACGGAACCTTAACGACGGAGTCCTCGAAAGATGTCAAACCTAGCAACATACAAGCTGCTTTTCAGGAACCCAGTAGAACGAGTTCGTCTCAAAAAAGAGGCGTTGACTGTAGCTGCTATCGCCGGATTCTACCTCCTTCTTTTCGTGGGAATGGAGGCTCTTGGGATAGTGTTCGAATCGTACCCCAACTTACCTGCATGGTATCTGGGAGCTGGGCTCACCTTTGCGATCCTGCTAGCCTTCGGAGCGCAGTATTCACCACTTGTGGTCGCCGGGTTTCTGATCTCAGGCCTCTGGCTTCACGCCTTACCGGTCACGCCGACTCAGATCATTATTCTCGCAGTCACTGTAACCGCAGTCTACAGCGCCTCTGCGGTGGGTCTGCGCCACTTGATTGGACGAGGCAGGGTGGATGTAGCTTGTCGGCAACATAGCGTTCTCTTGATTCTTGGGGCGCTATTGACCTCAGTGGCAGCTGCGGCAGTCAGCGTCCTGAACCTTTCAGCAGCCGGCCTTATCCCCTGGAGTGAGTTTCTCGAAGCGTTGTTCGCAGGGGCGATGGGAAATGCAACCGGGATTCTCTGCCTGGCACCTTTCTTTCTGTTGGTCGGATATCCAGCGCTTGAAAACTGGCAAAAGGAGTTCAGCCGCCTCGGCAGGCTGACCTCAGCCAACCCTATCCGAAGTCTCCTTGCCGTCGAGAATCTGGGCCCGGCACTCGTTTACGCAGTCCCAACGGTTGGCCTTCTCTTCTGTATGTTCGCACTCCCTGAATCGGAGCCGTTTCTGAAGCTATCCTGCATGTCGCTTACTCTGGTCTGGATTGCTCTGGCAAGAGGAATCGACGGCATGGCCAGGGTACTGGTCGGAATGACCTCAGGTGCGGTCATTTTACAGCTATATTTCGGCTACACGACGGTAGAAACAGCTGAACTGCAGAGCCTTTTCCTCGTTGCGGCTCTCAACGGTATGCTGGTCGGCGCGCTTGTCACTCGAAACCAGCAGGGACAAGAGGCAGATTCGTACCGAAATGCAATCCTCCACATAGTCAGTTCGGCTGCCGAGCACCTTATCGCAGCCGATGGAGGGGAAAGGGGCGTGGTTCAGATACTGCAAAAGCTTGGCGAGTCCAGCCGAGCGTGCCGAGTCTACCTTCTTGAAGCTTGCGATCTCGAAAACGAGACTGCTCTGGAAACCTTATCAAACGAATGGACTTCAAAGTCGATGAAAACCCGTAGTCATCGAGACGGGATGCTTAATGTCTTGATCACGCACCATTTGAACCGCCGTCTGGAGAAGTTTGAAGAAGGAGAGGTCTACCATCTCCAAGCCAGGCACTTGTCCAGCGAAGATCAAGCTCTACTGAGTGCGATGGGAATTCGCTCTGCCCTTATAGTCCCTATCCTGGTCGAGACTCAGCTCTGGGGATGCCTGGGACTGGAGCGAAGTCAAGATGAGGATGACTGGCAGGAGCATGAAATACTCGCCTTCAAGGAAGCAGCACGGAGCCTCGGCGCACTCCTCGCCAAGGCTAAGAGCGGAAGTCAATTTAGAGAACTCACCGGCACTTTTCGTGCCGTATTCTGGAGAGCTTCTGCGGATGGCCGGCGGCGAACCTATGTTAGTCCAGCCCACGAGGAGATATGGGGGCAGAGCAAGAAGAAACTCAGCGAGAAACCGGAATCGTGGCTTAAGTGCGTGCATCAAGAAGATGTCAAGATCGTCGAGTCCGCCCTGGATGGTGGAGAGGAGTTCGATGTGCTCTACAGAGTGGTTCACAAGGACGGCACCGAACGATGGATCCGGGACAAGGGGTTTCCCGTCACGAATGAAGCCGGCACGGTAACGCACCTAATCGGAATTGCCGAGGATATTACGAAACAGAAGAACCTGGAGTCAAAGCTCGAATACTCCGAGACCTTTGTCACCGGTATGCTTGACAAGATTAAGTCCGGCATCCTGGTGGAAGACAAATCCTCTAACGTTCGCTACGCAAACGAAGCGCTGTGTCAAATGCTGGATGTTGGAATCCCTAAGGAGTCTCTACTTGGTGCCGATTCACGGCTGATCCTGCCAAAGTCAACCTCCTTCACAGATCGAGTTGAAGAGATCAAGAAAGAAGGGGAGCCTGTGTTGGACGAAGAGTTCCAGTTAGACGGACGCAGGCTTCGTCGCCACTATGCTCCACTACAGGTAGCCGATACTGAGTTGTTTCACGTCTGGCAATATGTTGAGGATCTGCCGGCATCAGGAAAGACCGAACCAGGTGACAAGGAAGCTCTCCTCCAGATCATTCACCACCGCGTCAAAACGAATCTTCAAGTCGTTAACAGTCTCCTGGACATGGAATTGGAGCAACTCGACAAAGGTGATGAACTGGCACAGCAGAGTTTCAGAGCAAGCCAGAACCGAGTTAGAGCCATGGCTCTCGTGCACGAGAAACTGGAAAAGAGTCAGAATGTGGCAGCCATAGACCTTCCTGAGTACATCCGCGATGTCACTAGCCACCTCGTCCAAGCCTTCAGAACTCCTGACAAAGACATTCGCTTGCGATTGGAACTCGAACCGATTGAATTGGATGTTGAGTTGGCTATACCTTGTGGGCTGATTCTCAACGAACTGGTTTCAAACTCGTTGAGACATGCATTCCCCGACCAGAAAAAGGGCAGCATCCTCGTCCGACTTCATAAGGATGGGGACACACACCTTAAGCTGACGGTGCGTGACAGTGGCGTAGGTCTGCCAAAGAAAGTGGATCCGCTCGAGGCCACATCAGTTGGATTCAAGCTCATTCGAGGCCTGCTGAGCCAGTTGGGTGGGGACTTGGCTTACAAACACCGCAAAGGGAGTGAGTTTCTAGTAAACGTGCCGACGGAAAGGTCAGGTCGGGACCTGGGTTTGAAAAGCTGGAGCGAAATGGGTTAACCGGAACCATTTACAAACTCACCACCAATACAGCAGGATCACCAAGAATCAAGAGTTTACCCCTAACAGACCCCTATTCCCCAGCCCCCTGTTACCTCCGTGCGAGTTGTCCTGAAAACGAAAGATAATCCTGCTAAATCCTCACTTTCTTGACACCTGCGTGAGTTCAATCACCTTATGCGGTGCCGGCCCCAAGAGAGAATGCTCCATGCACTGAGGAAGTGTGGGAGTGCCGGGAGCTCTACCACACAGAGTGAGAGGTCGTTTTATGATGACAAATTGGCGAGGACTTCACGCCCGCGTCACCGAGATAGCTCAGAACGCCCAACCGGATCGAGGGATCCTAAGGAGCCTCACGCTCAGTCTCATCTACGTCGTACTCTTCCTGGCAGCTGAACGAATCACCTCCAACTTCGAATTCTATCCAAATCTTGCTTCCTGGTACCTTCCGGCTGGACTGACGTTTACATTGCTCCTGGCCTATGGACCACGTTTCACCCCCGTAGTGGTGCTCGCCTCTTTGATTTCCGATGTTTGGCTCCGTCCCCTAGAGATCGGGTTCCCCCGACTTTTTCTGCTGACTGTCAGTGTCGCATTAGTTTACCTGGCCGGGGCCTCCGCCGTTAGAAAAGCCATGGGTGGCAAGAGGCTCTCCGTTGCCTGCCGCACCACGTTTGGACCTCTGCTGCTCGGGAGTATCGCAACTGCGGGTGCGGCGACTTTCGTAACCATCGTGAATCTCCTGGCAGCGAACCTGATCGAACTGAAAGATGTTACGGATGCGTTCCTGGTCGGCTCTATGGGAACAGCAATCGGAATACTCGCTGTCAGCCCCCTCCTGATCCTTCAGGTGATCCCTTTCGTCGAGAACGTCCTGAAGGACCTCGGGCGAGCAAAAGAGTCGATCCTCAAGCATACAAGTCACCTTCCGAGAAGGGAAAGAGTAGTCCCCGTCGTTTTCCAGTTCGTAGTAGTGGCCAGTGTCCTTTGGATTGTATTCGCGATTCCAACTACTGATCAGGCCTGGCGGCTGTCCTGCCTGTCCCTGCCATTGGTTTGGGTAGCCCTCGCAGCGGGTTTGGACGGAGTTTCTCGGTTCATCTTCGGCCTCGTCTGCGGGGCAATCATGTTGCACGGATACTTCGGCTACGGCTTTTCGGAGGCAGCTCAGCTCCAAAGCCTGGTTCTCGCATCAACCATGCACGGGATGCTGGTTGGAAGCGTGGTTACCCAGAACCGGCTGGCCCGGGAAAGCGACGTTTATCGCAACGCCGTTCTGAGTTCAGTCAGCTACGCAGCGGAGCAATTGGTCGGGTCGGAGAATTGGGATACAGGATTCAACGAGGTTCTCCGCCGACTCGGCGAAAGCAGCAAGGCTAGTCGTGTCTATTTACTGGAAACCCGGCACGCAGAAGACCATTCAACATTCGAAGTGATGCCAAATGAATGGACCTCCTCGGCCCTGTGGGACGGGCAGCATCAACTCGGAATGCTTAACGTGCTTCTCACTCATCACCTCAATGAGAGCATTGAAGACCTGAACAAGGGGACGGTCCACCACCTCCGGCCCCACAGCCTGTCCGACAAGGACAGTGCCGTCTTCAGAGCCCTCGGAATCCGATCCAGTCTTTTCATCCCGGTGTTTGTTGACCAGCGCCTCTGGGGATGCCTTGGGTTAGATCGTGGTCTCGCAGAGGATGAATGGCAGGATAATGAAATCGATGCGCTGAAGGCCGCGGGAAGAAGTCTGGGAACTCTTCTGGCCCGAGCAAACACAGAGGAGCAGTTCAGGCGGCTCACCGGCAACATCCGCGCTGTGTTCTGGACCTCATCCTCAGACGGGCGTCGGCGAAACTATGTCAGTCCGGCATATGAACAGATCTGGAGGCAAAGCAGGGCTGAATTGAGGGAACATCCCGAGGCGTGGTTGGAAGCAATTCACAGTAGAGATGCAGATCGGGTCCAGCGTGCGCTGACAAACAGTCTTGAATACGATCAGGTCTACCGAATAGTCTTGCCCGACCGAACGACCCGCTGGATTCACGATCGAGGGTTTCCAGTGAGAAACGAACTCGGACAGGTCTCTCAGATCGTTGGAATCGCCGAGGACATTTCAGCCCAAAAAGACGCAGAAGCGAAAATCCAAAGCACAACAGCACTCCTGGCAACACTCATTGACAACCTCAGAAGTGGTGTCCTCGTTGAAGACGAACAACACGGACTCCGCCACGTGAACCAGGTTTTCTGCGAGATGTTTGACATCCCTGTCCCAAAGGAATCCTTGTTGGGAACTGACACCCGTTTGCTGTTTGCAAAATCCAAGTCCTTTGGCAAACGAGTCGAGCAAATCAGGAAAAGCGGACAGCCCATCATCGGAGAGGAGATCCAGTTCGAGGCTCAAATCCTGCAACGCGCCTACGTACCACTCAACTTTGACAACCAAGAACTCTACCACCTCTGGCAGTACCAGAACATCACTGAGCAAAAACATGTCGAGAGACAGATAAAAACGTCTTTGTCTGAGAAAGAGGTGCTTCTCCAGGAAATTCACCATCGCG
>JAUVSF010000451.1 GCA_030597245.1 Acidobacteriota bacterium | reverse complement strand
GGCAGGCCGGGCTCGACGAACTACCTGGAAAGGCGCTCGGTTTGATAACCGCTGACTCCAACGACGACCGCTGGCCGGATTTGGTTGTGGCGAATGATACTGTGGGCAATTTTCTTCTCGTTAACCAGGGCGATGGCACATTCCTGGATGTCGGAATCGAGTCGGGCATAGCCTACAGTGAATCGGGAGCCGCCAGGGGAGGCATGGGAATTGATGCCGGCGACATCGACGGGGATGGCCTGGTTGATATTGTCATTGGAAACTTTTCGCAGGAGATGAGCGCCTATTTCCGAGGTGTTGAATCGGGTTACTTCATGGATGATGCAGCGCAGGTTGGAATTGGACTGCCCACCCTCATGACGCTGGCGTTCGGCACACTGGTCGAGGACTTTGACAATGACGGTTGGCTCGACATTCTTCTTGTCAATGGACACATCGAACCCGAGATCTCCGTAACCCGCCAATCTCAAACCTATCGACAGGCGCCGCAGTTCTTCCGCAATCTCGGCCAGGGCAAGTTTGAAACCCTCAAACCAGACTCGACTGGACTGGCAGACTGGCTACTGGTGGCCCGTGGCTTCGCCAGTGGCGACTACGATCAGGATGGAGATTTGGATTTCGTCGTCACTCAGAATGGTGGCCCTGCCTACCTGCTTCGGAACAATCAGACGGGGAACAACTGGCTCAGGCTTTCACTCGTAGGCTCTCGCAGCAATCGGTTCGGCTATGGGGCGAAGGTACGAGTTTTCACCGATGAATCAGTTGTGACCCGCTACCTCGAATCCGGCCGTTCCTACATGTCTGCCTGCGACCCCAAAATAACGATTGGACTCGGCAAGCAGACCAGCGTACGGCAGGTTGAAGTCACCTGGCCGTCTGGCCTTGTTCAGACTCTGGATTCAGTCCCCATCAACTCGCTCATCGAAGTAATCGAACCCGCCAACTGAAGGTGCTCGAATCTACCGAGCTGACGATCCCCCAGAAGATGTCATTGTCCTGGAGAGCGTAGTCGATCCAGTCGGCACTTTGAAGAATGTAGAAATGTTTTCCGACAAATCGGCATTGGCTGGTTGAGGGGTGATTAAGAGGACAGCCTCTATCGGATCAACGGTGACGGCAGGCTGATGGAGGGGGAGCCTGGGTGTCGCGGCTCGGCCTTGAGAACGGACAAAGGTCCAGTCTCAAGGCCGCCGCACGCCTTAAGGAATCCAGTCACTCTAGTCTTCCGCCACTACCGAGCCGCCTCTGCCGACCTGCGCGGAGAACGGCTCCCGGGTTTCCAGACCGCGGTCTGCTATCTCTGGAAATCGGGGTCCTCAGATCACGTGATTTCTCATACCTCTAAACCCTTAGCGAACTTGGCGGGCTTTGCGTGAAGTGCATTCACCTCACGCCAAGGCGCAAGGGACGCAAAGAGAGTATCAGGTTTGGCGACACCCACTCTGTCAACGTTCTCAAAACCCTTGGCGAGCTTTGCGTGAAACAAATCCGTTTCACGCCAAGAACGCAGAGACGCAAAGATATGCCTGGGCCTTCGGCTTGCCTGCGCTTTCAGTAAGGCTGATAATCGAATAGGAGGAGGGGCGCATGAAAGTATCGCGTAGAAAGTTTCTGGAGTCTTCTGCGACGGCAGTTGCTGCTGTCGGAACAGTTAACCAGGCCAAAGCGGAGGAAGAATTGAAAGACGGTCCAATCGCAAAAGGGTTCAGACCTATCCCGCTCCAAGGCAATTCAGATTTCGATGAAATGCCCGGCGTTGGGATTTCCGAAGAGATGGCGAAGGCGGTGCCCGAGGCGCCCAGAGGTGAGATTGTGGCATGGGGCGTCCCGTTCCAGGTGAGAAAACCGATCGTGCTCAGAGATCAAGTCGTTGTCGAGAAGATCGAAGCAACAAAAGCAGAATGGCTGGTTTTTCTTCACACCACAGATCGTGTGGAACAGGAGAAGAACGACCAGGGATTGTTGGAATCGAAACGAGGCGAGGGGTTTCTTTCCCAGCATATTGCCAACTACGTAATCGTTTATGGAGACGGCACGGAAGCCGGCACAGCGATCAAAAGGCGCCACCACGTTGGGATGTTTCAGCGTCACTGGGGAGAGAACTGTTTTCAGTCAGTTCCCCAGTCGAAGCCGCATACAGTCCAACCTGTTCATGAGAGAGTTCGCCTGGGCGAAAAGAGTGGGGATTGGGGGCAAGGGGAGACTCGCGCTAGTGCAGCAGATCAAGCGCCCTGGATGAACTGGCTTTGGGCCTGGAAGAACCCGTATCCCGAGAAAGAGATTCATGGGCTACGGTTTGAACCCATGGTTGGTACCGACCCCCAAATGGGTACGGTTGTGATTTCAGGCGTGTCCAGTGGAAATGCCTCTTCGCAGCCGTTACGGTGGAAACCACGTCGAAAAGTTGTCCTGACCCTTTCCCAAGGAACCAAGTTCGAACCGGCCCTGCACGAAGGTGGCCTCCTCAGTCAAGTGCAACTGGACATGGGACAGGTGATTGCTGCAGAACCTCTGCAACTGTATCCGAAGCAGAATTGGGCTGATTCGTATAACAACCAGCTTCCGGAGGCTTCCGAGAACAGGATCCTGGTTGAATACACGGCCCATCCTGATGCTCGGTTTCATCTCGAAGGAGGGCAGACGATCGCTGTAGCGGATCTTGAGGGGAAGGCGTCGCATCGAATAACCCCTGTAAGGCCGGCGACTCAGCGTGTCATTATTCGGGTGGTTGAACAGGGCAGTAAGATTCCGGTCCCTGTAAAGCTCCACGTTCACGGCGACGCAGGGGAGTATCTGGCTCCGGTTGATCGACACCGTTTGCCGAATAGCAGTTGGTTTGAGGACTACTGTGCCGAGTTTCAGCACCAGGGACAACATCGGTGCGTCTACATTCCCGGCGAAACGCTGCTGAAACTTCCTCAGGGTCCTGTCTATATCGAAGTCAGCAAAGGATTTGAGATCAGGCCAATTCGAAAGGTTATTGAGATTGGCCCGGAAACCACCGAAATTGAGTTGGTCATTGAGAAAGTGCTGCCATGGCGTGAACGCGGGTGGGTGACTGCCGATACTCACGTACACTTCCTTTCTCCACCAACTGCTCAGTTGGAAGGATCTGCAGAAGGTGTCAATGTCATCAATCTCCTGGCGAGCCAGTGGGGAGAGTTGATGACCAACGCAGGCGATTTTGATGGGAAGACAACCTTTGGCTCCAGGGAAGCCGGAGGTGATGGAGAATGGCTGGTCCGCGTTGGTACTGAAAACCGGCAGCACGTCCTCGGCCACATCTCGCTTTTGGGATACAAGGGGAACGTCATTGCCCCAATGTGTACTGGCGGTCCTGACGAGGCCGCCCTCGGAGATCCCATCGAAATCCTTCTGATGGAGTGGGCGGAACAGTGCCGAAAGCAGGGTGGGTTGGTCGTGCTTCCTCATTTTCCAAACCCGAGATGTGAGAATGCAGCGGACATTATTAGCGGCGTCATTGACGCTGTTGAGATGACGTCATGGAACAATTTGTACTCCGGAATTGACCCCTATTCGCTGGCCGACTATTACCGGTATTTGAACTTGGGTTACTTTGTGTCGGCAGTTGGCGGTACCGACAAGATGGCAGCTTCCACTGCTGTTGGGACAGTACGCACTTATGCCAAAATCCCGCGTGATCAAGAATTTACGTATCAAGCCTGGCTTGACGCGGTTCGAGCAGGTCGTACGTTTGTCACTTACGGCCCCCTCTTGGAGTTCTCGGTCAACGGCAGACCAGCGGGAACGCAGATGCAAATGACGTCTGGTGGGGGCACTGTTGACATAGAGTGGGAAGCCTCGAGTGTCACTCTTCCTATGAGCAAGATTGAACTCGTTGTTAACGGTGAGATTAGAGAGAGTCAGTCCATTCAGAGCGATACAGATTCCGGTCAGTGGCGATTCAAAGTCGATCAGAGTTGCTGGATGGCTATTCTGATCAGGGGCCACTACGACGACAAACCTGAAATAATTGCGGCGCACACCTCTCCGGTCAGGGTAAAGATTGCTGGATCCGACCTCTTCTCCGCACCTGATGCAATGGTGACACTGGATCAGATTGAGGGTGCGTTAGCCTACCTGGATACCGTAGGCACAAGGGCAGAAGATGAGGTCTATAAACGAATGCGCCTGAGGCTGACGGCAGCCTACCGAACCTTACACAACGAGATGCACCAGATGGGGCATTTTCACGAGCATACCGTGGCAACCGACCACAGTGAACATCAGGGTTGACCAGGAGATGCCGCCACCTGCCGATCATCTCCGTACCACGCGCGGCGTAAGCCAACAGTGGTCACAGCGTTTCGAATCGGCTTCGTGAGAAATCTGGCGAGTCGTAGCTAGCACGTGCAGATTGGCGATTCCCTGAAAGCTTGAACTTCGCGGGCAGCAACTTGCTGCTCCGAACTAGAACATAGAGGTGAAAATAAACCTTGACAGGTGTGTGAACCTATGGTC
>JAUVSF010000456.1 GCA_030597245.1 Acidobacteriota bacterium | reverse complement strand
GGGGAAGCCAGTATACCTGTGGCGACTATCGAGACGTGCTAGATGAGCACGGCGTTCTCTGCAGCATGAGCCGCAAGGGCGATTGCTGGGACAACGCTGTTGCAGAGAGTTTCTTCAAGACTCTGAAGGTGGAGCGAGTGAACGATCGGGATTACTGGACCTGGGAGGAAGCGCAGACAGACATAATCGACTACATCGAACGGTTCTACAACCGCAAACGGCGGCACTCATATCTGGGTTATGTCAGCCCAGTGGAGGATGAACTACTGAAAGCGGCTTAACTTCGTGTCCACGAAAACGGGGCAAGTCCAAGTCTCGGCAACACTTTTGAGTCTCCCGTCGTCAGGAGGTGTGAGTCACCCCGCCCTGATGGAGAGGCTTATGCCTTAAACGAATTGAACTTTTCCACGTACTTTAGGACTACCCATACGAGAGCGGCATGGCTCCATGTGAGGGGGGAAACAGAAAGAGGACAACCGTTCGCGGGGTGCACCTGCTCTGCAAACACACCAGAAGGAAGCGCATTCTTCGCACACCATTCAAGGTAAGGAAGGGCTTCGTGAAGTTCCCGAAGATTCTCGGCACGAGCGATGAAGCACTCTCCTAACCAGAGCGTTGCTATAAACCAGGGATTGCCGGGGATGTCCTTTGGGTCATCATTCGACCGTTGATAGCGATCATTCTGATATCGGGCACAACCTCCAACAGGAGTCTTGAGCCATAATTGCTGCTGTACGGCCTTCATCGTTTCGAGCATCCGCGGATCTTTGGGAGGAAATGCTCCCAGCGTCGTGAGTCCCAACAGGCTGACATCGATCACTTCATCGAGTTCATAGCCTTTGCCCTTTCGGTAACCTGAACGGGCGTACCTCTTTAGACCAGTGTGGTACAGGTGCTTGGCAAGCCCTTCCTTCATTTGATCGGCCACTGTGTCATAGGTCTCGGCTAGGTAGGCGTCTCGAAACAGTCTTGCAAAATTCGCCGCCGCTTTCAGGCCGGCAATCACCGCTGCGACGGTAAAGGAGTGCGTTCCGTAACGCTCTTCCCAGAGATCGTAGGAGGGGATGGGCAACAGAGTCTCAGAATCGCGGTGCCTTACCAAAAAGTTGGCGGAATGTTGAATGAGCTTCGTGTAGAGAGGTCTGACGAATTCTATGTCTTTCGAACGCTGGTAGTGTATCCAAAACGCCCAGAGAACCAAAGCGGTCGAGTCTTCCTGTATGGGGAGCACCTCCTTTCCGTCCTCTAGCCAGGAGTGCCAATTGCTGGCCAGCGAACCATCCGGGTTATAATGCTGGAAAAGGTATCCCTCCTCTGATAAGATCTGAGAGCTAAAGTCGAAGAACCTCCTGGACACATGCCCGTAGCCGGCCTTCGCCAGCGCGGCGGCAACGAAAGCCCCATCGCGGCCCCACACATAAGAGTAAGTGTCCTTCCCAAAACGCACGATATCCGAGTCATTTGCGGCGATGATTGCTCCCCGGTTATCGATCTGCGTTCTCAAAACGAGGAGGCTTCGGTTGAAAATGTCAGTGATCGTTTTGGGCAGGTCTCCGAAGGATCTGGACTCTTTTTGGACCCAGGCTGCCCAGTAGTCCGACGTCCGCTTGATCAGTTCTGTCGGCGTTTTCTCCAAAATGACCTGGTTGAGTTGAGTCACTTCACGGTATCGCGTGCCTGCAGCCACCCAGTAAAAGCCTGTTGCTCTCCCGCCGGGGGGCAGGTGCAGCCGTATCCCGATTGTGGAGTCGACAGAGCCCCAGGCGAGCGGATTTCCACTCAGTTCGCCATCCTCAGCGTCTTTCCAGCTTCCCTGCTTTCCACCGATCTCCTTGACTTCGCAAGCAAAGTAATCCACGCCACACTTTCCGCCTACGCAACAATTGATGAGAAAGTACCGATTGGCTTTGTAGTGGATGATGGAACTGGTTCGTGGATCGAAATAAGCCGTGTCTCCGATCTCATTGCCATAAAGGTAAAAGTCGTGGGTGAAGAAGAGCCTCACTTGACGTTCTTTCGCTGCTGAGTTTGTTACCCCGACCTCTTTGATATATATGTCCAAGTCCGAGTCAACCGCGTCACGGCAGCGAAGCTCCAAACCCAAGGCCTCGTTTTTCAGGAAGACATCGGTCACGAGGCTGTCATCTTGATACCTCAGATCCTTTGTCCATTCCGGACCCATCCAGGAGAAGCTTCCATCCACCCATATCCCGAACCGAAAGGGATGTCCCTTTGAATGGTTCTCCTGGCCTATCAGGGGGAAATAGACGTCCCGAATCCGGTAATCTGAGTCAAAGTTGAATAGTAGGTTGCCGTTGCTTACTGGAATGTCTTTGGGCATCGGTTCCTGATGCAGCTATGCCGCCGGGGACAAGAGGTTCCGAAGGACGATCCGTCGATCAGCAGCCGCAGTTTCCCGGTACTTGGGGTCATCGACAATCTGCTGATACAACTCTGAATACTTATTGGCCATACTTATGATGGAGAAACTATTCTGCACATGTCTCCGACATTCACGAGGATCGATACTATCGATGCGGTCAATTGCCGCAATCATTTCACTCAGGGAATCTACCACGAACCCTGTTTCCCCGTCCACAACGATTTCCGGAACAGCTCCCTCATTGAAGGCTAGGACTGGCGTGCCGCATGCCATTGATTCGATCAAGACGAGGCCAAATGGCTCCCCCCATTGTATGGGGAACAAGGTGGCCCGCGCATGCCGATACCATTGCTTCTTTTGCTCGCTGCCGAGCTCTCCTATACAGATAATCTGTTTGTCGCAGTCCAACAACGGCTTTATTACCTTTTCATAATAGTCCTTACCCACGGGATGTTTTCCGACCTCAACTACCAGGTCGATGGAGCTCTTCAAGCCTTCAAAAAACTCCTTGTCTGCCCGTTTGTTCTGGACACAACCCGCAATGATGAGCTTAGAACCGGTTTTGGTCGCAAGTTCTATGGCTTTATCCTGTCCCTTGACTCTCGTTACTCTGCCGATAGTGAACAGATAGCTTGCTTTGTCCGTTTTCTGTTTCGGTGGGGAGTCGTTTACCTCAATCCCATGGTGGACGGTCTTCCATGTGTTCACCAAACCACGATATTGCCGTTTTTGATATTCACTTATCGGAACGAAGTACACGGGGGGTATTGGTTTGCTGTTGGAATACCGCTGGAGGGCTTCCTCAATCCCGCTGTCCCTGGCGGGCACGTGAAGGGTCATCACGATCGGCAGAGGAGGGTTGAATACACCCTCATAAATGTAGTTCAACCATTCGTGCATGTGGATGACGTCGATATCGCCCCTCTTTGCCCTTTCCAAGGCTCTCGAAAGATGCATGTTGACGATTTCTCGCTGTGCCGAAGTGGTCCCCTGACAATAGTCGCCGAGGCTTCGACGGATAGTCACGTATTGTTCCCCGGTGACCTTAGAATCAGCGCAACAAGCAACGATCGACCGGTGACCCAAGGACTGAAGTCCTTGATCGATATTGTGAATGATTGTTTCAATGGGACCGTAGCCAAGATCCGACTTGATCGGCTTGTTGATCGTTGCCACGTGCAGCACAGTCAGCCTTCTATGTCTCGTCTCTATTGTCATGGCACAGCTCCGCGGGTATGGGTTACGTCCAGGGTGTGCCTGCGAACCCTCCCCGTTCGTGTTCCTCGGATGAGCGAATGATAACCGCATGTCGCCTCTGAGTGGAGAGAACGAAACTGCTTCGCGGTAGCTCTTCAGGGCTGATCGACAGCTAAGCTAATAGGAGTCAGGCGGCTGGATTCGACACAGGAAGCGCTGTCCGGTAGGAGGTCACATATGCTGAGCCGTAAAATTCGTCATCGCAGGTCTCGTCGTCTTCTCAGCTCTCTCCGGTTGGACTCGCTCATCCTCCGTTGACACGCAGGCCGGACGCCGTGGAGATGCCAGCGAACGCTCCGCCCATTATCCGCCATGACTGTTGGAGCTTTCGTGTCGTGGACGGAAGGAGGCTGCGGCCTGAGTGTGTCCACTTTTTCGGGTCAACTCCACTCTTAGATGGGTGTGGCGTTTTAACTTGCAGACGCGCCCGGCAGGATTCGAACCTGCGACCCACGGCTTAGAAGGCAACACAGCACCAGCAGCGGGCAACATAGTGTTTTCGAAATGTCGTTATAGGCCAACCACTTAGTCCCACATCGTTTCATCGACGCAACAGCCAGCAACAGCCAGAAACAGCCCCGTTTGTCACCGCTATTGTCACCGCGAGAACGGATGCTACCTTCGCGATAGAGTATTGTCGTGGAGGGCCGATGTCAGATGAACCCCGGAACACACCGGTAACGTTCTCCCGCGAGGAGATCGCAGAGATCCAGAAGATGATCGAAATCTGGGACAAGCCGCCGAGCTGTCCCAGATGCGAAGACGAGTTGTTAGTTGGGGAGC
>JAUVSF010000353.1 GCA_030597245.1 Acidobacteriota bacterium | reverse complement strand
CATCTATGATAAACCCGACTCAAGAGCCGGGGTAAAGCCAGTCTTCACTTTATTATGACGCACCAGAAAGAAGGAAGTTTCACTTTTTTCTCGATGAGCGATAACCGATTACTGGCCCCAAGCGGAAGATGACCTTCCAGGTCGTCACTGCGCAGTCGGTTCCCAACGTGACAGGCTAGAAGCCTATCTTCCGCCGAGCAGGCGATTTTTTACAATACGGAGCCCCGGGTGGAAGATGACCTTCCAGGTCGTCACAAAACTGCTGATCTCCAAAGTGACAAGCTGGAAGCTTATCTTCCGGTCGGCGGCAAATGGGTTCCGTGGTGGCCGGAAGATGACCTTCCAGGCCGTCACTGCACAGCCGGTTCCCAACGTGACAGGCTAGAAGCCTATCTTCCGCCGAGCAGACGATTTTTTACGATACGGAGCCCCGGGTGGAAGATGACCTTCCAGGTCGTCACTGAACTGCTGATCTCCAACGTGACAAGCTGGAAGCTTATCTTCCGCACCACCCGCAAATCCACTTTCTACCACTCACTGCTTACTACTTACACACCGATCACCGATAACCGATCACCGATTACCGTTTACCGCTCACCGGTCCCCAGGCAAGACCGGAGCACCTCGACGGCCAGCTCAAGTCCATGCCGCTTATGCCGTGGAAGCTGTCCGACATGCGCTTCCAGATCCTCAAGATTGAAAGCCCGGCACTCAACTGCCGATTTGGCTTTGACTAACTCCGTGAGCCCGGCGGCCGCAGCCATGGCTCCCGGGCATCCCCTGCATTCGAATCGGGCATCTCGAACGACATCTTCCTCAATCCGCAGGTACAGTTTGATAATGTCTCCACAGACTGGGTTCTCAGCTTTGGCGGAATGAGTGGAATCGTCCAAACTGCCTCGATTCGGCATTTCGGTAATGAGGCGGCGGGCGGTTTCGCCGTACATCAATCTGCCGTCTCGGGCGCTGCCTCCCGAGCCCGTTTCACCAAGTCAGGAAGAATCCGGAGTACGTAGTCGATGTCGTCATCGATAGTAAATCTCCCGAGGCTGAAGCGAATCGCTCCCCTGATCCTGTCCTCGGGAATGCTCATGGCAGAAAGGACATGTGAGAGAGAGATTGAACCGGCTGCACATGCGGCACCCGTCGAAACCGCCACACCCTGAAAATCGAGGGCGACCAGCAATGTTTCCCCACCAACGTCGTCGAAACTGATGTTCGTAACATGCGGAGCCCGCCTAGCCCGTGACCCGTTGACATGCGTTCCCGGAACAGATTCGAGGATCCCCTCTTCCAACCGATCCCGGAGTCCCCCTATCGCAGACTTGAATTCATCCAAGCGCCGATTCGCTATGCTGCAGGTTCTGCCGATGCCGACAATGCCGGGAACGTTTTCGGTTCCGCCGCGCCGACCTCTTTCGTGTGAACCTCCTAACATCAAAGGAACAACCTCGACTCCATCCTTAACGAAAAGCGCTCCCACACCTTTGGGGCCATGAAGTTTGTGAGCTGAAATAGACAACAGATCGACCCCCAACTGTTTAACGTTGACGGGAATCTTCCCAGCTGCCTGAACTGCATCGGTATGGAAAAGTGCCCCCTTCTTCCGTGCGACTGCAACAATCTCCGGAAGAGGCTGGACAGTTCCCGTTTCATTGTTCACATACATGACAGAAACGAGAATCGTGTCTTCTCTGGTGGCTTGCTCAACATCATCGGGAGAAACGATGCCATCAGGCCCTGGATCCAGGTAGGTGACCTGAAACCCATCGTTCTCCAACACCTCGCACGTTCTCAGCACGGCCGGGTGCTCGATCTTGCTGGTGACGATATGCGTTCCACGATCCCGGTAACGCATCGCTACGCCCCAGACCGCAAGATTATCAGCCTCCGTACCCCCACTGGTGAACAACAACTCTCGGTCCCCACAACCCAGTAGTCCGGCAACCTGAGACCGCGCCTCCTCTACAGCTTTCCGGGCCCGCTGACCCTTTTCGTGAGCGGAGGAAGCGTTGCCAAACTCCTCCCTCAGGAACGGAGTCATCGCCTCATAAACCTCAGGGTCCACAGGAGTTGTGGCGTTGTTGTCCAGATAGACGGGATGCATTGCGGGCATGATACCACATCTTTGACTTGACAAACCTTAAGCTGGATCTTACCAGCAGAGAGGAGCAGGATAGGGAAGCTAGAGAAAGGATAAGGCCCATTTGAGCAACGGTTTAGAAACACACTTGACGTCGGTCGAATTCGATCTTAAATAAAGTAATGAGACTAGATTGATAAACATCGGGCCAAGGGCCCAGAGGATAAATAAAGGAGAAAAGAAATGTTGAACTTAGTACCCGTAAGAAGAACTTCAAACGTGTTTTCACCAGCTTCGCTGGATAGATTCTTCGATGCACCGTTTTTTCGTTCCTTTGATGACACAGTGGATTCACAGCGATGGAACCCTGCCGTGGAGGTGTTCGAATCTGAGGGTGAGCTGAATTTCTCGATAGAGGTCCCAGGTCTGGATAAAGAGGACCTGAAAATCGATGTCGAGAACGGAATCCTCACGATCTCAGGAGAGAAAAAGGTTGATTCGGAAGATGGAAAAGAGTACTTCCGCAGAGAGAGGTTCTACGGAACGTTCGCCCGAACTTTCCGGCTCCCCAACTCCATGGACACGGACAAGGTCAGCGCTAACCTGACGAACGGAGTGCTCAAGATTTCCATGCCTCGAAAAGAGGAGGCCAAGCCGAAGCAAATCGAAGTAAAGGTTTCCTAATTTCCAGGTTTTCGGACCGGCGCCCCAGGTTCTACCTGGTGGCTTTTACATAGATCAAGGCGCCGCGTTACCGCCTCAGATTCCGTGAGTCTGAACGAGGTAACTCGGCGTCTTTTTTATTTGCAGATCAACGTGCTGCGCTCTGTTCAAGCTGAACCCTGATTCTTGGTGCTCTTGGTGGTTAGCCTAAAACTTGCCCCGGTTACAGCAGTCACTCTCATTCAAAATAAGCGCTCGTCTACTCCAGAGCGATCGATTCAATCTCTACATCGATCTCGAACGGAAGATTGGCTACCTGGATCGTCGTTCGGGCAGGCGGGATTCCCTCGAAGTAGCTCCCATAGATCTCGTTCATGGCCGCAAAGTTGCCTATATCTCTCAGATAAATCGTCGTTTTGACAATCTTGTCGAGTGACGAACCCGCAGCTTCCAGTACCAACTTCACATTCTGAATGGTCAGATGGACCTGATCCTCAATGGGCCCACGCAAGGGTTTCCCAGTCTCCAAAACAATGGGCCCGTGTCCCGAAACAAAAATAAAACCGTTGGCACGAATCGCCGGCGAGTAGGGGCCTGCCGGTGGCGGGCCGCTCTTAGGATAGATTTGCTCTTTCATTTTCACCCCTTTTGACGTTAAGCTGGCATTCTTAGACCGAGTAGTAGACCGCTATCTTATAGAGCAGAAGGAGGCCTGTCCAACACATGAATACATCGGTTACACAACAGATTGAACAACTCGGAGTCTTCCCGATTATCGTCATCGAAGACGCCGCCGATGCAATGCGATTAGGGGAAACCCTGCTGACCGCAGGACTGCCCTGCGCCGAGGTGACGTTTAGAACCGAGGCAGCAGAAGAAGCCATCCGTGTACTGGCTGGAGGCTTTCCCGACCTGCTGGTCGGAGCGGGCACGGTCCTGTCAGTTGAGCAGGCGCAAAAGGCAATTGATGCCGGAGCAAAGTTCGTCTTGTCTCCAGGATTCAATCCCAGCGTCGTCGACTTCTGTCTCAGCCAGGAAGTTACGATCTATCCAGGAATCTGTACACCGACAGAGATCGAAGCCGCCATGGCGAAGGGCCTGACGGTTCTGAAGTTCTTCCCCTCGGAGTCAATGGGAGGCGTCCGTTACTTGCAGTCGATCTCGGCGCCGCTTTCAATGGTACGGTACATCCCGACAGGTGGCGTGAATCTAGGAAACCTTCCCGACTACCTTAACTTCGACAGAGTGCTTGCCTGCGCAGGGACCTGGATCGTGAAGAAACAGTGGTTGAAGGACAAGGACTTCGATCGGATTCGAAAAGAGGCGGAGGGTGCTGTGGAAGTGGTCAAGAAAGTAAGAAGAGAGCAGCACAATGGCTAAACGAGTTGTCACTTTTGGCGAGATCATGCTCAGGCTCAAGTCTCCTGGACATGAGAGACTGCTTCAAAGCCCAGTCTTTGAGGCAACTTTTGGCGGTGGGGAATCGAATGTGGCCCAGTCACTGGCAAGCTACGGGCTGGATGTGAGTTACGTGACTGCCCTGCCGGAGAACTCGATCGCTGAAGCCTGCATTGGAGAACTGAGGCGCTCAGGGGTCGATACATCGAGAATCGTCCGCCAGGGAAGCCGTGTAGGCATCTACATCCTGGAAGCGGGAGCCAATCAACGGCCTTCAACGGTCCTTTATGATCGGGCAGGTTCAGCTATCGCCGAAGCTCAAGTCGGAGATTTTGACTGGGACGCCATCTTCGACGGTGTTGACTGGTTTCATTTCACTGGAATCACGCCTGCGATCAGTCGGAGTGCAGCTGATCTCTGTCTGGAGGCGGTGCAAACAGCCAGGAAGAAATCGGTCACGGTCTCTTGCGACTACAACTTCCGCAAGAAACTCTGGAACTACGGCAAATCAGCGCCTGAGGTCATGCGGGAACTGGTCCAGTATGTGGACATCGGCATCGCCAACGAAGAGGATTGCCAGAAATCCCTTGGAATCGATTTTGGCCCGGAAGTCGAAGGTGGCCCCCTGGAAAGCTCCCGATATAAGGTGATAGCCGAACAGGTAATGGGTCAGTTCCCGAATCTGAAGAAGCAGGCCATTACGTTGCGAGAGAGCTTCAGCGCAGACCATAACGATTGGTCTGGCGTCCTGCATACTGGAGATCAGTTCCTTGAGAGTCGCAAATATTCGATCCGAGACATCGTAGACAGGGTGGGTGGCGGCGACTCTTTTTCCGCCGGCTTGATCTACGGGCTTCTCACCTATCAGGATGACGCGAAGGCGCTCGAGTTCGCGGTTGCCGCTTCCTGTTTGAAGCACTCGATCCCCGGAGACACGAACCGGGTCAGAGTGCCGGAGGTTGAGAACCTGATGAAGGGTTCAGGGAGTGGCCGCGTCCAGCGGTGAGCGGTCAGTTTACCACCAAGACTGAGATTTGGAGTGCGGCAGCCCTAGCTGACGCTTTCTTTCAGGAAGCTCAAGTGTACAATTAACCAAAGCGTCAGCTAGGGCTGCCGCACTCCAAGGCTAGACCTCTGATTCTTGGTGTCTTCGAGGTTCAAATGGGCCGGGCTAAACCTCCGTCTCTTCTTGTTGAAGTCGTCCCCAGTTCTGTTAGAATATTTCCTTCCGATTGCCGGGGTAGCTCAGTTGGTAGAGCAGTGGACTGAAAATCCGCGTGTCGGCGGTTCAATTCCGTCCCCCGGCATGCTTGTTTTCAACCACTTACGAGGATTCTGAAAACTCCCTCAAATACCCGTGGGGTAAATACGGGGGAGAATTGTACCAGGAATTAACCCGTTTGCCT
>JAUVSF010000644.1 GCA_030597245.1 Acidobacteriota bacterium | reverse complement strand
CAAAGCTATCCGTCGGTACCAACTCGCCATAATCATCTTGTGGCTGCAAAGCCGTGATCGCCTGATCCAGTTCCTGCATGGTCCAGCCCAAATTCCGCTGCAGGCGGATGAATCGGTGGATCTTGTGTAGCAGGGACTTGGTAAGGTTGATCTGCGGCGACAGCGTCATCTCATCAAGCTGGCATGCGTCTTTCGGTGAGATATCGAGGATTCGGTGTGCGGGGTAGGGGTTGACAAACCGGGTGGCCAGCAATTCCAAAAGCTCTGGATGGCTGAGTCCGGACTTTTTCAGAAACACAGGCACATGACTTACTGCCTTGAGCCAGATAGAGGGCTCGGGAGATTTGGCATACCCCCAATACTCCCAGGGCTGATGAGACGATAAACCGGGGATACTCTGCTGCGAGAAACCGGTGATAATATTCCATTCGTGCAAGTTTAGCCCCAGGTATTCACGAGCAATGGCGTGGTCATTCAGACATTCGGTACGGATCTTCTCAATACAGACCTCCATGATTTGGTAGCGTTGCGTGCCCAATTGCTGCAAATAAACACGGCACTCCTCAGCCCAGCGGTCAAAAGGCAAGCTCCATGGAAAAACCAGATTGCTCAACGTCTGGTAAGCCTCTGGATTAACGTATTCCGGGTTAGCGCCAATCTCTTCGGCTGTATCCCGGGTCTGGGGGTAGGGTGTACCTGGAGATGGTTTGGCTACCGTATTCTCCAGGATCTCGTTCACCAGATCTATGTAGGGCACCGGTGTGTTGGTGTTGGCGCAGGAGAGCTCAATCTTGCCGAGGTCTTCCCGGCGTTCGAACAAGACGTCCTTGGCGGTTTTGTTCGGGTCCTTCGCTGAACAGGCCGTATCCAGGAAATGCAAAGCGTCAACCAGGTAAGCAGCGGGACTGTAAACCGACTGGCAATGCTTACAGGAGCAGAAATCGAGTGAGCCAAACAGGCTGGGCCAGTCGGGTATGGCTTTGAGATCTTCTTCTGAAGGTTGGGGCGGTGTTGGGACGACAGCCGGCGTAGCTCCGTTGAATGCGGCTCCGTATTTGTTTAGCACCGCCATTGCCAAGGCATTCCGGTGCTCGGCCTTGTCGTAGAGTTCGGCTGCTCTCGTCTCGCCACCGAAGTGTTTGGCGAAGCGTTTAATGAACTGTCCCAATCCAAGGCGTACGATGCTCTGCGCAGAATGGATGCCGTGCATCACAAGCGGTTTCATTTCGGCGTAGTAAGGCGTCACCTTGAATAGACGTTGCATGCTCTTGAGTTGCAGGATTAACCGTTGCCGGTCCGACACATCGGTCAGCACGGCCTCGGCGTGATCCTTCAGGTACCGGTCGATGTGGGTGCTCGCAAAGTCGAATTCGGGAACGCCGGGATTGCGTTTTTCGCGGTCGATAATGCTTCGGTTAAAAAAGGTTGTCAGATCATCCCTGCCGGACAAATCGTCTTGCTCAACCCGATAAGCAACGCTGAGTGTCGGAAAAGTGTCTTCAAGCAGTTCACCGATTTGCAGGGCATAGTTATGAGCCTTTTCCGTCTCGGTTTCACCGGTTATACCCGGGGGTACGGCTGACAACTGTTCTTCTCTGGATTGGTCTATTAAACTGATCCAGTCCTCAACCGTCAGACGTGCCAACTCGCGGAACGATGCTACCTCGCCATCCTTTCGCATCCGCTGAAGCGTGCGCACAAGGGGTAAATGATTTTGAGTCAGGTTGCCCATCTGTACGGTTACTTCCAGTTCGTCCACCAGCTCTGCTTGATGGAATTCGGGGATTCTCCGCAGGCTTTCCCAAATGTTCTCGGCAGGCTCTGCAGGACGCAAGTAGAGTTTCAAAAAGGCTTTTTTCTGGTTGCGTGACATGGGCAAGAGAGTGGTCGCCATCAAGCCACTCAGGGAAGGCTTTGTCGGCTCTTCCGGCTCTTCGAGGGTAAACTCCACCAGAAGATCTTGCAGTCGATCAAGGGTTGCATCCAGCTCTTCTGGTGAGATTGCGGGAATCAGCTTGTTCTTAATTGCGGTCTCCAAGGCCAGCCTTTGCGCATCTCGTCCTTGTCGCAACAAGGAGGGAAGGTCTGTGGGGAGGTTCTCGCGGATAAAGCCGTAATGAATACTCGCAGCCAAGTTAGTAATGGTCGCCAGTTTCTCGGCGGACACCAGGAAACTGATGAAGCGGCGCTCCAAGCCTGTTTCACCAGCCAGGAAAGAAACATCTTTCTCAGTCAACTCCGCTACTGTCAATTCTTCCAACACCGGTGTCAATTCAGCGAGGAAATGCTCATATTCCGAGCGATCCTGTTCCTCGCCGGGAATCTCCATGTCAACAGTTTCTACCGGCTGGGCATTAAACATAAGGGACGACTCGGCCAGGAGCGTGCCATCGGCATCATAAGCCCGCACAATCAGATCAGCGTTTTTCTTCTCGGCGCGGCGGAACTGGGTTTGGGTGTAGGTAATCGCGTAGCGCCCTTGACTGTCGGTTTGAGTCACGCCAAGCAGTTTCTTATGGCGCAGGTCTTTGTCGAAGGCACGGACAAGGGCGCCTTCCATCCCTTTTCCCTGTGGACCAGCAACCGTGCCGCGTACGGTGTAAATGGCCCCTTGATCACCGGAAATCGAAATCTCTATACGGGTATCCAGCTTGTTTTCTGTTGGGTCCCAGAGCAGACTCCTTTTAGTAGAGTGAATAAGCTTGTCTTGCTGAAAGACTTTGAGGTAGAGCTTTGGCAACTGGCGGCGCCCCAGTTTCCTCCTGAGGATGTCTTCCTGAATGTTTGTCTTGAATTGCCCCTGGCGTTCACTTGTGAATTTTGCGACCGGCTCATTTAATATTCCTTCAGCATCCCAAAGTTCCAGAGCCAAATTTGCGATGCCATTACCTGTAGTTTTGTTAATGAGTATGCCGGATAGGGTTGCCATTTTACTCTCCTTCT
>JAUVSF010000319.1 GCA_030597245.1 Acidobacteriota bacterium | reverse complement strand
GTCGAGCAGATACCCTGCAGAACCCTTGATCTTCTCGCCGTTTCTGTCCATTCGGAAGATCTTGCCACAGGCCATTCCCGCTCTCTCAATCGT
Source organism: Acidobacteriota bacterium (assembly GCA_030597245.1). Lineage (GTDB taxonomy): Bacteria > Acidobacteriota > UBA6911 > RPQK01 > JAPXNP01 > JAUWTT01. Next base: position 5,836 of record JAUVSF010000319.1, on the reverse strand, counting down.
GGAGAGCGAGTTAATCATGCGTTCGACGTAATCCGAGTCCAGAACCGTGTCTGCATTGAGTAAGAGCGCGTAGTCATAGTTCTCCTGCCGAAGGTTCAAGTTGTGCCCTCGGCAGTAGCCAACGTTCTCCTTCGATCGAACCGTCGGAACTCCACAACTCCTCGCAATATCAAGCGTCTGGTCGCAGGAATCATTGTCGAAGATCCCCACCCTGACCCTGACAGTCTGCGAATCGAGCGATTCCAGACACCTCCGGAGAAACGGCTCTTCGTTTCGAGTGACTATACTGACGAATACTGAAGACCTGGCTGAAAGGTTCATTTGCGGATGAATATTCGGCGCATCACTACCCCGAGCTTGACCGGCAGCCAAACCAGGGGGCGCGTCATCGGATGGTGCTTACTCCAATAAACCAGCTGATTCCTGTAATAGTGCCCTACAAAGTCCTGATAACTCATGTGCTGAAGCGAGGCTCCACCTCTGTGGTGGGCGCAGGGCAAGGGCAGATAAAGGATCTCCCAACCTCGAAGCTTGAGCCTCCTGCAGAAGTCCACGTCCTCGAACCAAGCGGGATAGAACTTTTCGTCGAACCCTGCTATTGATTTCCAAGCCTCTTTTCGAAGCATCCAGAAGGCGGCGGCGGGCTGATCGATTCTGCGCGGTTCCTCTGCCGTGGATGGCTCCAGCGCTCGGGGTGAATCACCGCCACCGATCCAGTCAGCCAACTCATCCAGGAACATGGCATCCGAGATCACTGAGATAACGGTCGGAAAGGGACGGATCTGAAAACCCTCCTGCGATTCGCCCTGTTCGCCGAGCAAAGCACCACAGACAATGGCGGCCTTTGCATTCCGGGTGATTAGCTCATAAAGAATCTTCACAGCTTCAGGCATGGCTACAAGATCCGGGTTCAGCAAGAGCACAAAGTCGGACGCGGACTTCGAGATCCCGAAATTGGCGGCACCTGCGAAACCCAGGTTCTCTTCCAAGCTGTATACCCTTAATCCGGAATTGACCTCGAGCCCTTCGTGACTCGAGTCAACAGAGGCGTTGTCAACTACAATTACCTCTTCCAGATCATGACTCAACGGCGAGAGAGAGTCGATCAATCGGGCGAGATAGCTTCCGCTATTCCAGTTGACAATGACAACACTCAATTTCACAGGCGATGCCAGAATGTAGCACAGTCAGGAAGGGAATTCAGTAAGATGTTAACTAATGGGTTTTCAGTGGCTTGTCCGCGACGAGTTTTGCGGCTGGGTTTCCCGGGACTTGACACTACCGGCCGGCCTGTCAACCGACGCAACCTGTGTGTCCTCTCTCGAGAAGGCTGAAATGCTCCTCGACTGCAAACTCAGGAACATCTGCCGTGCCCCTCTGCGGCGAGGAGATCAGACTCTCAGTTGCTTTTTCTACTTCTTCAGACACAACTCACTGCACCAGGCACTCCGCTCCGGCCCGCCTTTCCATATCCTGAAAATGTCGAACATCCTTCGAGACCACGGGTTCGAGAGTCTTGAGGTTCTAGCAGCCCTTAAGCCAAGGCGCCAACTCTTGAAGTGGACCAGCCTGCTTATTGCCGGCGAGATTCAGTCGGTCTTCGAACTGCCTTCGGTCGGCACCCACGTTTTTCAGATTCACAGGTGGATTGACTTTGACCAGACGGTAGCTTCAGACCTGGCCCGGGAGCTTGCCAGATTTCACGATCGTGCGTTTTTTCACGGTGATCTGAAATCCCGGCACATTTTGACGCGGACACCTTCCGTTGAGAACTCCGAAGGGAACACTTCGCGCTTCGTATTGGTCGATTTGGAGAAGACGAGACGTATGCCACACCTCCCCTACCCGGCCCGGGACATCCTGGCAGCAAGGGACCTGATACAGTTGCTGGCATCGTTGCCCACTGAATCTGACGGAGATGGGATTCAGCCTGCGCGGGAACACTTCCTCGAAGAGTACTTGAGTAGAAGGGACATCTCTTCTGGCAGGGCAGCGTTCATCAGACGAGTCCTGGAGATGTATGGGCCAGGTGGTGTACTCGTCCAGGGTAAAACGGTGCTTGGGGGTCTGGCTTCCCACCTGAGCCGGAAAAACACTGAGTGATCTCGGCCTTCCAAATCTGCAGGCAGAAGATTAACCACTAAAGCACAAAATCACCAGGAGGAAAGGGAAAACACTTTCGGGTTCTTCTTGTGACTTTGTGCTTTCGTGGTTAGCTGGAGATCGTACGGTAGGCAACGTCGAAGGACCATTTCATCATGCCGTAGACCAGGTTGGTTTCCGCAAGGTCGAAAATATACGCGTTGTCGATCCAATCTTCTACTTTGTGTTCCCAAATATTACCGGAGGCCACTGCTGGAGAGATCGAGTAGCTTCCCGGCCTGAGTTCGGGCATTTCAAGGCCAAAAGCCACCGTTACTACCGTCCCTGCGGACAGCGCGGGAAGAACAATTCCTTCGTAGGAAGAATTGGTGGCGGTCACTTCTGCGCCGAGCCGGTCACGTATGGTGATTCCGACTATCGGGTTTTCCAGATCCTGTTTCGCCCGGACACTCACCAGAAACTGCAACTCTTCACCCGCCCTCGCTTCGTTCACTGCCGCTCCCTCTGGCGACAGAAGAACAACGCCCTGTATCTCCGCACCTCCTGCACCGAATCGGTTGTGAATATGTGGAATCGTGTTGATCACCGGGAGCGAGCCGTCTTCTTCATGCTGAATCCTGTCCCCACCTTCTCCCGCCTCTTTGCGTTCCCTGTCAAACACGAGCGCTTGATACTGCTGGGCCACCTCCGCAGGGGAACCATCGCCTATCTTCCGTCCCCTGTCGAGAAGAATGGCTCTGTCACAGAACCTCACCAGCGCTTGCAGGTCGTGAGTGACAAACAGAATCGTCTTGCCTTCCTGGCGCATCCTTCGAATTCGGTTGATACAGCGGTGCTGGAAGATCAGATCCCCCACAGCCAGTGCTTCGTCAACAAGAAGAATATCCGGATCCACGTGAATTGCTACCGCGAAGGCGAGTCGTACGAACATCCCACTTGAGTAAGTCTTCACGGGCTGTTCTATGAAATCCCCAATCTCGGCGAAGTCCAGGATGTCATTGAAACGAGCATCGATCTGGGCGCGCGTCAACCCATTGATCGCGCCATTCATATAGACGTTTTCTCGACCGGTGAATGCCGGGTTGAATCCGGCGCCAAGTTCGAGGAGCGCAGCCACACTTCCATGAACATGGCAGTCTCCCCTCGTCTGAGTGAGGATCCCAGCCACTAACTGAAGGAGAGTACTCTTACCGGAACCATTGGGGCCAACGAGTCCGAGCGTGGTTCCGGGATGAACTTCCAGATCCACGTCCCTTAACGCCCAGAACTCACGATGTCTTCGTTTCCTTCCCAGCGTGAGCAACTCGATCAGTTTCTGACTTGGGCGATCGTATATCGGATACTTCTTGGAGACCTTTCTCAGACTGATTATCGGGGCATCCGGCTTTCGATCAGAGGACATCTACAAATTCTCTCTTAGTACGGCGAAAAGCGCTTCCACCGATCACGAACAAGATCACGGCATAGACAAACAGGATGGTCAAACCGGATAGACTCGGCACTTGCTGTTCGAGCAGCACACTCCGATAACCTTCAACCACGGATGTGAGCGGGTTGAGTCTGATGAACGGTTGAAGAACTTTAGGAACCTTCTCGACCGCATAGAAGATCGGCGTAAACCAGAACCAGAACACCAGAACAACCGTGACTATCTGAACGGTATCCCTTAAAAAAACCTGAAGGCAGGCCAGCAACCAGCCAAGCCCCAGAGCCATCACCATCAGAAGCAGCAAGTAAATCGGAAGAAAGACAACGGTCCAGCCCAACAGTCCCAAAGCGATGAGGACAACAATCAGGATAGCCAAGCCGATCAGATGCATTATCAGGTTCGAGATGACATAGCTGATAGGCAGGATTTCGGAAGGAAAGAGGGTCTTTTTGATCAGGTGACCATGTTCGACGATGCTCGTGCAACTGCGCAGGACCGTATCCTGGAAATAAAGCCAGGGAAGGATGCCGCAGAACAGGAAAATAGCAAAGTTGTCGGTAGCCGTGGAACAGGGACGAATCCCGAAGACTACTGAGAAGACAAACGTGTAGCAGACGAGCAGCACTATCGGATGAATTACCGACCAGAATATGCCCATAAAAGAACCCACGTATCGGCTCTTCAGATCGCGCAGTACAAAGTTCCAGATCAAATGCCTCTGCAACAGCAACTTCTTGAAGAAGTTCGTCGAGATCTCGACTGCGGCCCCACTACCGGGCAAGCTCATAGAAAAGCTCCTCGTATCGGTCGGTTACTTGCTCCCAGCTGTAGCAGGAACGCACGCGGTCCTGCGCTTTCTGGCGAAATCGGCTCAGCTTTGCCGAACCTCTGACGACTCTAGCAATCAGGGTCGATAACTCCGCCACATCCTCAAACGAACACAGGAAGCCTGTCTCAGCCATAACTTCCCTATTCTCGGGAGTCTGGTTGGAAATCACAAGGGCACCTGCGCCCATAGCCTCGAGAAGAGCCGGATGCGTTCCCCCTACCTCACAGCCGTGAAGGTAGCAAATGCAGTGTGACAGCAGTTCCCGATAACCCGTCCCGTAAATTGACCCTGGCATGAGAATGCTCTTTCCATCCGCCAGGGCACGGAGTCGTTTAACATATTTTTCACCGTACGGTGCGTCCCCAACCAAAACTAGAGGCTGGCTCACTCCGGATCTCAAGTAGCCCTCGATCACCCGATGGGCGTTGTTTTCCGGCTCAAGGCGGCTCACGTACAAGAGATATTCCCTGGGCTTCACGCCCAGTTCATCCAGAACCCCAGTACTTTCAACTTTCTCCGCAGGAGCCCCGTAGGGGATAAAACAGGTCTCCACTCTGTATCGAACGCGATAATAGTCTTGAATGACCTCGGCGTCTGTGACGATTCGATCGGGGAACCAGGTGGCAAGCAGTTCGTTGAAGCGGTAGAACTCCTTCCCCAAGCGGCTCCATTTGTCTCTGAACCGTTCAATTCCATCAACGTTGATGGCGACTCTCATCCCCCGCAACCTCGGAATCCAGGTGAGGAAGGCGTTCGCGGCATTACAGAATAGGACAATGTCGAAGGAACGAAACAGTAAATCAAATGTAGAGAGTCCTGTGTGAGAAACGGTCTCGAGATACTTCGTTCGGAGGGCCGGCAGTCTGCGAATCCGGACGCCGCGGTAAAACTTTATTTCTTCAGGGATGTAGTGGCTCCGACCATACACCGTGACACGATGCCCTTTGCCGGCTAACCGCACCGACAACTCCTGGGCAAACGTCTCGAAACCTCCGTAGTTAGCCGGGATTCCGCGGGTCCCCACAATGGCGATATCTAATGGGTGTGCCAAGCTCCGTCTTCCGCCTCTCCATGACGACGCACCGCGTAGGCCGCCGTGACAAAGAAGATCATCAAAGTGGCGACTTCAGAATCGCCGGCATTGTATTCGAGTAGTCCCATGAGGTGAAATGCCACTACCACGCAAAGCGTCATCAGAGCCAGAGAAGACGCAAACAGATCTCCACTTCTGCGCTTGCAATAACCTAGCAAATCGTACGCGATCCACAGCCACAATCCAAGCCAGACGAGAAGGGCGGGAATACCTGACTCAGCGGCAATCTGAATAACATTGTTATGGAAGTGTTGATACGCCCACTCGGGAAACTCCTGCTCCTGCCGATAGCCGGCGGCCTCTGTTGCAACCATGCGAGGACCCACTCCGGTCAACGGATTCGCTTCGATCAATCTGAGGCCCGTCTGAAAGATTTCGATGC
>JAUVSF010000331.1 GCA_030597245.1 Acidobacteriota bacterium | reverse complement strand
ATTCGCTGGAGGAAAACCTCAACCCTCTCGGACGGGTCTACTATTCCTTTTCGACTACGATCTGCACCCCGTCTGCTCTCAGTCAAGCAGGCGGACTGGCTCTGGGTGCGCAAGCGGGTGACGCTCGCATACGGGTAGTCGCCACGAAGGCCGGATTTACCCATTTCAGACGTGCGGCCGAAACGCCTTTCAATCTGATATACGAAGCTCGACCCTAAGCCGATCCGATTCCATTGCGGGGGGATTTACCACCAAGACACCAAGGACACCAAGAATTCTTAGTGTTTTGGTGGTTAGAACCACTCCCAGTACCCAGCCCACATTCGACAACCGCCTCTTGCCACTTGTCATTTGACATTTGTCATTGTCCTAGCGGATTGGGTGGGATTCGAACCCACGGTCCAGGTTTTGTCCGCACAACGTTTTTCGAGTTCGTAGCCGGAGGATTACCAGAACTTAGCATCTCGAAAGGAACTAACTCGGAACTTTTATTTGAAGGCTGACACGGTGTTCTTCATCCTGAACAAATCCAGAAATCGGCACCGAAAAACCAATTCTGTGGATTGAAGATAGAGCCCGGCTTGCGTTGAAAAAGCCTAGGTGGAGGACAAGCCGGGACTGAGCGTAGCAAGAAAGTCGAAAACAATGAGGACGGACACGGTATAGCCGATCGATGCCCGCCGGTTATCGCTCCCTTCCTACCGTGTAACTCAAGATTACACCACTTGATGCTGACTTTGCACTGCGTTTCTTTAGCAAAATGCGGAGAATCTTTGGATTTCGCTTACGGATGACACACCTCGGCCCGACACCAACAATTCTGAGGTCGTTTTCCTCGGGGCGGGGCTGGCCAAAGGCCAACAGCGGGACCAACCGAAGGGACACCTTGTTTCAACTTGAAATGTTTGAATGCGTATGATATATTTCGACGTATACGTACACTTATAACCATAAGAGAGTTGAAATGCCTGCAAAGACTATTTACGTCAAGGAAGTCGATCTCCCGTTGTGGGAGGAAGCTCAGGAGAAGCTGGGTGAGAGTGTTTCGTCGATCTTTGCTGACTGTCTGCGCGAGAGGTTAGCTCAGCAAGGGCGGCAATCTGGCATCGACTCAATGAAAAAGCTCACCGTTACGCTATGGAACGACTTGGACCAGCCGGTCGTATGCCAGTCGTTCATTGGCCGATGGCTCATCTCACCTGAAGACGATTTCCGGGCAGATGATCCTGACCCTGTTATTCTCTGGGACGATGGTGCTTGCTATGCCATTGCCGAAACTCAAAAAGGCAAGCTTGCCGTCTACACGTTTCACTGCAACGGGAGATCGGCTCCGACGCTCGACGTATACGGCTCCTTAGAAGAACTGCGATCAGTTCCTTACGGAGAGGGAGTTCCAGAGAACGTGATTGCGGAAGCCTCTACCCGCCTCGGAGTTCCTTACGAGATCGAACTGGACATCTGAGGGTAGAAGTCAAGCTCGCATCCTGACAAGGAGTCAGGATTCTATTCTGTTAGTCTCAGGCCTTCGGTTCTCTCGCTGCTCGCCAGGCATCCAGTTCACTGGGGTAGGCGTATACGCTACTTCCTTTCCCCTCACCGTGTCGGCGCACAGGGAGTGCTGCGCTTTGCTCCCAACGTCGAGCGGTTCGTTCACCTCTCTCAAGATAGGCAGCGCTTTACGGTTTCGGAAGGCGGCGTTGTGGTCATTGGCAAGAAAGAACAACTTGGGTGCTAGCGGTTCAGCTTACGCATCAGTTGTTCGTGGCAGCTTAGCTGTTTGGCGCCACGCGTATCGAACCCGGAAACGTGTGCATCGCTCATTTGTTGAGTTAGGACTGGCCGTTCAGGTGGATCGCAGATACTCCTTCTCCGGGCAGCTCCAAGATGCTGACTTCTCCAAGTGATCTTAGCGTGTTTCGAAATTGTTGCACAAAAACCTTCCGACAACCTTTACAATTGCTACTTAGGTTGGCTTCGAGATGGCGGGCTTTGCGGGTACTCAATATCGAAGGTGTGATTATCGGCGCGAAACGACCATTGTTGCCATACTTCCCCGCGGACCCATCGTTCCTGCACCCGCTTCTGCAATCGTGAAGTCTTTGGCCGCTCGCCCGTGGTAGGCCAACCTCAGTGCTGGGGAAAACTTCACGGAGAAAGCTCCCCAAACTCTGAAACGACAATGTCCAGGGTGTCACTGGGAAAGAGACCCTCTGTGGAGTTGCAGTCGGCCTTTGGAATCATGATCGCGTCCCGGTCGGTTCATTGGGTCACGATCTGTGAACTGGGAAGGAAACTGAAATGAGAGACACAGCCTTATTAAAGCGGTGGAGTTGCTCAATCCCTTGCCAGTGCAAGTGGAAAAAAAGGAATTTGACTGGAGTAATTGTGGACCTTTCTTTCGATCGGGCACTCGTGGCCCGGTCGTCCTCGATTCCTCCATTAGGTTCCAGAGTTACTGTCCAGCTAGGACCGGAAGCTGAGGGAATCACCTTTAGAGGTAAGACAGCTTATGTGCAGGAGAAACCCCGGCTTCTGTTTGGGATCGAGTTCTCCGGTAAGCCGGAAAAGAACCTCGAAAAGTTGAAACACGTGTTGCCCTTCCTTTCACAACCACTATTGGTTTCCCCGGATCGCGAGACGCCTCAGAAGCGGAGATTTTAACGCTGGAGCTTTCCAGCAGTTCGGGAGAGTACTGATTCTCAGACTATCAGATCTCTCGCCCCAGAAAATGCCCTGCTCCTGCCCTCCCAACGCGCAACCGAAACGACCAAATCGGACTTCGGTAGATCTTAAAGCCTGAGTCATCGAAGCGGTGCAGTTTCGAATTTGGGCCGGACAATTGCCCATTACCGCGTGGAAGAAAAGCTCGGCGAAGACAAAATGGGGGCAGTAACGGTCCCAAGCCAGGACAATTGACGCCGCATCAAACGGCCCTCAGCTTTATGCTCTTTCGCTTCTGTCAGAAGCAGTGCACATAATGACAAGGGAGCTGGTCGAGTCAGCCACAGATGGCGACAAGCCCGGGAGGAGGCGATGTGATGATCACAATCGCTGTTGTGAACCATAAGGGAGGCGTTGGTAAAACCACGATTACCTTTAATCTGGCCAGGTGGCTCTCGCTCCGAGGGAAGACAGTCCTGGCTATCGACAATGACCCCCAAGCCAACCTAACCTCCTCTTTCATTAACTGCCGGAGTAAGCGAGAGTCCAGCCTGCTGGAGGTCTACAGCGGTCAGCCGGCGGTGCCTCAGGAGATATCGGAGAACCTCTTTCTTATTGGCTCAAGTGTGACTCTGGCGACCGTAGCGGAAAGAGGCTTTGAGGTGGTCTACAGACTGCGGGATCGACTTCGGGATATCCAAAATGACCGGCACTCGATCGCCTTCGATTATCTGCTGATTGATTGTCTTCCGTCGATTGGCTACTTACATCTGGCGGCCCTTGCTGCCGCCGACTACGCGCTCATTCCCATCACACCTTCTCCGTATGCCCTGATGGGATTGAACGACCTGTTTTTGACGATCAGGAAAACACAAAGCCGGCTCAACCCGACTCTCAAGATCCTGGGCATTGTTTTGAACCTGGTAGATGGACGGCGCCTCCGACTCGAACGGAAGATCGAATCGGTGCTGCGAGAGAATTATGGGTCATTGGTTTTTGGGTCGAAGTTGAGCAAGCGCGTCCGGTTTGCCGAGAGTCCATTCTTCAACAAGGGTATTGTCGAATACCACCCGAATGCTGCTTCGGCCAGGGAGTTTGGCCGCTTCGCAATGGAAGTAATCAGCCGGATCGGAGAAGAAGGAGAGTTCCCAGACTTGCTGGTTCGCAATGGGGGCGATCACACAGACGTTGCGAAGTCCCGGGCCCCGGTTCCTGGAAGCGGTAAGTTGGTCGACAGAGGCGGTTATGCCGGCGTGCAAGATACTGGTGCGAAAAGAGTAGAGGCAGACGGTGGGCGTCAGAGGCTAAAGGACCTCGAGAACATGGATATGATCTTTGTCCGGTCGATCTACCGCAACTACTCTGCCCCGAATGGAGTGTCCTAAACAAGGTTTATGCAGGAGCGATTATCATGAGGAGAATTGCCATAGTCAATCAGAAAGGCGGCTGTGGAGAAACGACAACCGCTATCAATTTGGCCATGAGCCTGGCTTTGCAGAAAAGGCGGGTTCTGCTGATCGATCTGGATCCCCAAGGGCACATTGCCACAGGACTCGGAGTGCGGGCCGAGGACTCTGAAAAAAGCATCTACGAGGTTTTGTTGGGCGAAATACCGATCAGTGAAGCAATCCAGCCATTGCGAAAAGACCTCGACGGCGTCCTCAGTGACATCGTTCTAAGTGGCTTTGAGCAGGTGATGGCTGGTGTCCAGGGACGAGAATACAAGCTCGCTGAAAGTGTAGGAGTAATCACCGGCACTTATGATTTCCTGATTGTGGACAGCCCTCCCAGTATGAGCCTGTTGACCATCAATGGACTGCTGGCTGCCGACGAGTTGGTCATCCCCGTTGATGCCAGTATCTATTCTCTGAACGGCCTGGGAAAGCTCATGGAAACAATTCAGATGATTCAGAAGACCATGGGTCACCGATTCTCAGTCATGCTCCTTGCTGCGAATATTGACCGCAGAACTAGATTCTGCAGGAAACTGGTGGCCACTCTCGAATCGCGTTTTCCGGAACACTTTTTCAAGACCGTCATCAACACCTGCACGGCTATCAGGGAAAGCTCCAGCCTCGGCAAGCCGATCCATGAACATAACCGGCGCTGCTCCGCCTTCCATGATTACCGAGGCTTGGCGGATGAGGTCCTGAAGGAGAAGAAACAGGGGGCGTTGGCACCGTTCGACTTTCAGGATCTCGCCCTTGGGGAGTTCTCACTTGAGTCGCCATCGGACCTCACGGCGTGCAGGGAACCCGCGCAGTCGAGCGCGGGACGATTGGTTGAGTTTGCCGTGGATGCTCCCGAAGAGGCCGATGTAAGGATAGCGGGCGAATTCAACAGTTGGTCCCCTGAAGCGTTGACCTGCTTAAAGTCAAACGGCAAGCAGCGATGGTGCAAGTCCTTTTCACTCAAACCGGGCGTCTATGAATACAAGTACGTGATCAACGGTAAGTGGATGCCGGACGCCGGAAACAAGTGCGGCGTTGATGACAGACGCGGCGGTAGAAATTCTGTCATCCACGTTTGAGGAGACTAACTGCGAATGTCGTCCTCCAAGGAATCACCCCGCAGTGTAGAGCGGATAAGTCATCTATTCCTCTCGGCTCAAAGCCCGTCGAGGGATGACGAGGTGGGCCCGAGTTGGGAGACTCGTCCTTCTGGCCAACTCGAACTGCCCATTGGATTAAAGGAAGGCGCAGAAGAGGAAAAAAGACTTGGAAGCCGGTCTGGCCTCTCAGGGCCCGGGCGATCCCGTCCTCCACTGACGCTGTTGGATTTTCTGCTCGACGATGAGGCCGCGGACAAGACGAAGTGATTGGGAACAGGAACACAGGCGTCCCGCCTGTGACAAGGGACAACGACAATCGCGGGATGATTTGCTATTCACTGTTCGTCCGCAATCGCGTGGAGAAGGGTCCGCAATGTGGTGGGAAAATCCCTTGTTGGATCACATCAAGGCGGATAGACTGCAAGCCGGGGCAAGGGGGAAGTTCAAATCGGACCGGCAGGTGAAGATATGCTTACGAGAACGCGCAAGACACAGATTATGACCGGACTAGTGATTGTTCTGGCAGCGGCTTTAGCGGT